>DOEZ01000561.1 GCA_003532715.1 Planctomycetaceae bacterium | reverse complement strand
GCTCTACGGTTACTACGATCCCGCCAGCGGCGCGAACACGCCGGGACGGTACGGCGAGGTGGTTGCTCCGGCCTCGGGAACGCCCGCCGTTGGCCGGCCGGCCGATCGTTGGCTGTTCGCGAACAAGATGTTCGACTATCCGAACGGTTATGTCGTTGGATCGCCGACGACCGCGTTTCTCTCCTATGGCACGCCGATGGACCTGACCGGGTCGATTGCCATCGGGCTCGACCTGCGCGGGCAGCCGCTCTACGTGCCCTACAACGCAAGCACTTGCACGGCGCTGAACAACGCGTATCAGATGAACGTTTCGGCCGCGTCGTCACAACCGGTCAATTTTCCGTGGTTTTCGGCTGATCCTCCGCCGAACAATACGCCTCTGGTACTCGCGGCGCAGCTCGCGCTGGTTGACGCGCCATTCACCGTGAATGAACTCGAAGGCTTGCTGCGCTGGTTCGACGTCGACGCCGGGACGCTGCCCGGCCGGCTGCCCGCGTTGGCGCCGCTGTTACGAGATCGCTCGCGCGAGGTGACGACCGAAAGCTGGTCGGTGCCGTGCCCGGCGGTTGCGCTGCCGCCAGAGTTGCGCGCGGCGGGTAACCTGCCACAGAACAAAGCCAACCATTTAATCGACTTGATCCGCGCGAAGAATCCGGCGTTGACCGACGCGCAAATCGCTGTTCTGCTGCCGGTCGACATGCTGGGAGGACTCCGAATGGACCTAAACCGGCCGTTCGGCAACGGCCGGGACAACAACGGCAGCTATGTGGTGGACNNTCAATCCGATGACGCCCCAGAACGTGACAGTGCCGTTTGACGCAAACAACGACGGCGCTGTGAACGCCCTAGACATTCTCGCACGTCAGGATTACGCTCGCCACCTGTACGTGATGGCGATGCTTCTGGCCGATCTGGATTATCTGGACGAAATCGCCTGGATGGACTTTGTTCTCGACCCGGCTAACGCTCCGACCACGGGGACGGAAAAACGAGCATACACCGCGCGACTTCTGGCGCAATGGGCCGTCAACGCGGTCGATTTTCGCGACCGCGACGCGATCATGACGCCGTTTGAGTATACCATCGACCCGTTTACCAATAGTGGCTGGACGGCCGACGGAGACGTATCGACCCCAAGTCTCGGCTGTGGCGTCGTCTGGGGCTGCGAACGGCCCGAACTGCTTATTAGCGAGACGCTGGCGTTTCATGACCGACGAACGGAGGATACCAAGGCCGATCCGTCGGGCAAGGATACCGACGACTCGCCTGGTCCGGATCCTCATTTCGATCAGCGACGGCTGCCCCAAGGTTCACTCTTCATCGAGCTATACAATCCGTGGGGCTACAGCGAACCCAAACCGGGTGATTTCTATTTCGATCCCGTCTCGGGAAATCAGGAACCGGGCGTGGTCCTGCATAAACGCGCGCCGGGCGGGGCTCCCGTATGGCGCCTGCATATCGTGGAAGACCCTCGCCCCGTGACCGAGGTGACGGATCCGGATGACACGACCGGCGCGCCGCCGGGCGAGACACGTTTCGTTTACTTCGCGGCTCCAACAGATACGACCGCTGCATACTGGCCGACCAACGCGCCGGCCACGCTTCTGCCGGGGCGCTACGCGGTTATCGGACCGAGCAACCCGGGAGACACAAACCACCGAACCTACATCGGCTTTCGTTCGGGGATGACGACCGGTGACGACGACACACGACACATCGAGTTGCTTGCTTCCGATGAGCCGGTGAAGATCCGTAATAACCGGAACACTTCCGCGAAAGGCGACGTCGATTCCGAAAACGGTCCGATCCAACCCCCGGTTGCAGTCATCGTCGATCAACCTCGGCGGCTTAGTGTCTCGGAGCCCATCGGCGGCTACCCTGCCGTTGATCCGGATGGCAACCCAATTACGGGCGATACTTATACGAAACCCTATGACGAACCACACGACGCGGGTGACAATGCCTTAATGATCGATGGGACCACGCCGCGTTATCGGATCGTCTACTTGCAGCGATTGGCTGATCCGACAAAGGCCCTGTCTCCCGGCAATCCATACCGCACGGTCGACAGAATGGCGGTGGACGTGACCTCCTTCAACGGCTTGACAACAAAGACCGATCCGCGTTGGCCCACGCCGAGGGACGAGAAGTTTCACTCCCGCCAACGAGGCGAAACCGTGTCGAAAACGGCGGCCGCGGATCAACCGATTGTGTGGTCGGAGGAAACGCTCGACAAGTCCATTTCCGGTAGTGATTTGGACGCGACAACGCCGCCGTTAAACGACCACGTCTACAAGAAACAATTGGAGCACACGCTTGGTTATCTGAACCAGTATTTTGGAGTACCGCGTCCCGGACCGTCGAATCCGCCAATGTTTGATTACAAGGGTGATCCTCCACAGCCCTTCCCGTGGCTTACGTGGCTGAATCGGCCCTTTGTGAGCGAGACGGAGTTGACGTTGGTTCCGAAGACTAGTTCGTCGTCGTTGCTGCGCCAGTTCAGCATCGCCACGATGGGGGCGACTCCCGACGTTTATGACCGGCCTGATCCCGACAGTGCGATTCCGCCGGCGGAGCGGCTCTACTCGCACCTGCTGAACTTCTTCCAAAGCAAGGAACAAACCGACCCCGACAAAACCACGAAACTCCACCGGCTTTTGGAGTTCGTCGGTGTGCCGTCGCGGTTCGTGGGGACCGAGTTGCAGGGAAGCCCGATGGCGTTCAGTACTCCGCCAGCACCGCCGTTCACCCACTCGTTCCGTCCGCCGTTCAACCGGATCTCGAACTACCGCGAGCCGGGTAAGGTCAACCTGAACACGATCACCAGTGAAAACGTTTGGAATGGATTGCTGAACTTTGTGAACGTGCCCATTCGATTAGGGATAACGCCCCCGACCAATGCAACTTGGGGCCATTTCGTCGCGAGTCGGCGAGGTTCGACGGGTGGCATCTGGAATCTCGATCCCAACCTGCCCACTAGGTTCGCCAACCCGTTCCGGTCGTTCGCCGGCAAGTATCTCGTGCCGTTGCCTGGATTGCAGACGCAAATCGGCGAGGAAATCAACGCCACGATGCTGCGACCCGAGCCGACGACCGGCAACTCGCCGCTGTTCAATTTTAGGGCGATCGATCCGACTGATCCAACCAAACTTATGCCGGTCAACGACACGAACCGCAACCCGGCGTTTCGCAACCAGTTGCTCGCGCGGCTTGACAATGTGGCCACGAATCGGTCGAATGTCTACGCGATTTGGATCACCGTTGGGTATTTCGAGGCGGAACCGTGGGTTCAGGTCGGGGTGATTGCCGGTCAGCCCGTCAACGATCAAGGGCTCACACGCGATCAGTT
>DOEZ01000024.1 GCA_003532715.1 Planctomycetaceae bacterium | reverse complement strand
TTCGTGCGAAAGTAGCGGAACGTCGCGCCGGCCGCGATCGTGCCCAACAACAGGGCGAACACCAAGGTGTGCGTCATCCCGCGATGGCCCATGATGTGGCCGTAAGCGGCCGTCGAAAGAACGTCCAGATCGGGAATGATCGGCAAGACGGCCGCCAGCCCCCAATAGGCCCACGGCATGGGGCGGCCCGTGTAGAGTCGCGCCAACCCAAGCCCGACAACGGCGTGTGAATAGATCGTGGCCACGGGATAAACGGCTCCTCTCCTCGCGTTCCGTCGCGGCGGACGGAAGCAAGGCGGAAATGGCGATCGCAAAAGGTCGACGCACGCCATCCTACCATTGTGACGCGACAGCAACAACACCCGCGTCCGACGACTGGACGACCCGACGGTCCCGCTCGGCGAGCGGGACGTACTCCGATCCGCTACTTCTCCCACCGCCGGAACTTGTCCAGCGCGGCCAGCACGTCGTTGCGTCGCTTCTCGAGCACGGCGAACAGCCCGATGATCATCGCCCCCAGACACACGCAGGCGGACCAGAAGACCCACATCTGGCCTTGCTCGAATGCCGCGTAGAGAATCATCCGCACCAACACGACCAGCAGGAACGTGACGCCCAAATAGACAAACGACCGGACCCGCAGCAGGATGCCCAGAAGCACGCCGGCCAGCGACAGGCCAATCAACACCAGCGGCAGCCAGATCGACTCGCCCACCCCGCGCATGAACTCGACGGTCGACGAGACGTAGATGACCGACAGGGCCATGTAGCGGATCGCCGCGCTTTGGGCTTCCTTCAGCCGGTCGTGATGGGCATATTCGGCCACCAAGGCGCACAGCGCGGCCGGAATCAGCCAAAGCTGAGGCCGATCGAGGAAGTTCAGCTCCCACCGGTCCCACAGCACCCACAGACCCAGATTGCCCGTCACCACGGCCGCCAGCCCCATCCACGCGCTGCGACGACCGACGGCCAACACGCCGTAGAACAACGACGCCAGGAACCAGAACGCGGGCGTTCCCTCGGGCAGGAACCAAAAACCCAGCGCCGGGACCAACGGCAACGCCAGCGCGGTCCGCTCCAACGGTTCGGCCAGCACCGGCAGGCGCAGCCGCTGGAACCACTCGGCCAACCCCGCCCCGACGAACGCCACCCCCATGACCAAAAACTGCCAGTACTTCTCGATGATTCCCAGCCGGAACAGCTCGGGCATTGTCAGCCACAAGTGAAGCCCCAGCACGGCTCCGATCAGTTCGGCCGCATACACATAGATCGTTCGGCGCCGCAGGGTGCCGTTCATCGGATCGGCGCCGGGTACGACCGCTAACCAAATACACCCGGCCATCAGCCCCAACAGCGTGGCGGCAACCGTCGCAATCGCCCAACCGGCCATCGGGGTTCCGTCGTCGGGCTGATAGAAATAGACCTCCAACCCCATCACCAGTGCCAGCGACGCCACGCCCGGCACGCCCAAGGCGACCACCGCTCGCCGCGAGGCGGCAAACCAGCGCCCGTCGGACGATCTCGATCGGACCGCGATCGCGACCGACCCCGCCGCTCCCAACGCCGTGCCCGCCATTAGAACGACGGCCCGATGGAGCCAAAGCGTGGCCGGATCGGCCGCCAGTCGCCACCACCCGGCGCAGCAGAGCATTGCAGCCGTCACGAGCATCGTGTTCAGTCGCCAATCGGCCCGCGACGCCTGGTTCCCTTGGCCCGACATAACCCACGAGGCGGCCAACAACAAGGCGGCGGCCAGCGGCCCGGCCACGCGCCCGGCGAGCAGGCCCGCCTCGGAATAAGCACACGCATCGAATGCATGGTCGAGCGAGACCCACGCGGCCAAGACCGCGGTCGCAACGACGACGATCTGCTGCAGCGACGAAAACAAATCGGCCGAGGACAAACCCATCTCGCGCGGCAAGATCGTGGGCGTCTCCTGTTCCGACGCGTCGCTCGGCTGCCGGCGACTCGTGATCCAACCGACCGCCGCGGCCGCCAACGCGAACACGGCCAGGTCGATCGTGGCGGTCCAGGCGAGTTGCCGTCCGGTGAGCCATCGCGTGTCGAGCGCCAGCCCCACGCCCGACAAACCGGCCAGGTACAGCCCCGGCCGCGTCCACCAGACCGCCCCGTCGCCCAACAGCAGGACCAACGCGACAGCCGTCGCGCCGAGCGAGATCCACGATAGCGTGTCGGCACAAACGTGGTCGATTTCGACCGCGCCGGCCGCCACCCGGCTCGCCGCCAGCACGATCGACACCAACAAGGCCGCGCCGGCTGCCAGTCGCGTGTAGCCCGCCGCCGCGACGTCCATCCGCGGGCACCCTGCCGAGGAGTCCTTGCGGCGCCATCGACTCAACCAGCCGATGGCCGACCACAGCGCCGACCCGACGCCCAAGCACAGCACGTTCACCTCGATCGGGCTTGCCGCGGTCTCCGGCCCGCGCGCGTACCAGACAACCATGCCGACGGCGTTGAGCACGAGCCCCGAAGCAAAGACGTAAACCGTCCAACGGAGCCACCACGCCAGCAGTCCGGCCGCCACGCTCACCGAAATTAGCGTCGAGGCGAACCACCACGGCCGATGCGGATCGATGCCGCAATGGAGCAACGAGAGCACGAAGACCAGAAGCCCCACGGCGGTCGCCCAGGCGACAATCGCCCGGCGCGGGCTGAACGGCTCCAAGCCAAGCCGAACGCCCAGCGGCCCGGCAATCGCGATCAGAAGCCCGATGGCGGCCAACGACGTGACCAAGAAATAGTACGAGCCGAAATCGGCAAGCGACCCGGTATGGCACGTCGACAACGCCGCCGCGCCCAACACGCTCGCGACGACGATGCTCGCGCCGTTTTTGCGCGAAATGTCCAGCCAACGCCAGCCGGTCGCCGCCACCGTCAAACCCAGCGCCAGCCAACCCACCGGGCAACCCAGCGCGGCGATCCACTCGGGCAGCCTTTCGGGCTGCGTGGCCAGCCAGACGACCGGCAACAGGCAGAGAATCGCTTGCCCCACCGCCGGCAGCGTCACCTGGAACGTCAGAAGCGGTCGCTCGCCGGCCGGCTCTTGCTTCGGATAGAGCCGACCTGCCGCCGCCAGCCAAACCAGCCCGACCGTGGCCGACGCGATGATGTTGGCCCACGTCAGGTCGATCCACCAGTCCACCAGATGGTCGTCGTAGCGGTAATGCCAGACGATCAGCGACGCGGCCAGATTCACGCCCATGGCGGCCGCCAGCGCCCAACCCTCGCGACGCAGCCAGACGGCCATGACCGCGCCCGAGAGCGACGCAATGGCAATCGCCGCC
>DOEZ01000542.1 GCA_003532715.1 Planctomycetaceae bacterium | reverse complement strand
GGGCGGTGTTCGGGTGAGCTTGCCGGTTATTTCTCTTGCCGCTTGACTTCGATCAGTTCGATGTCCGGCTCGGGTTGGCCGTCGATCTTGCGGTCGGTCGACTGGAACGTGAACGTCGTTTCGTTCACCGGCGTGTAGATGTCGGTCGTCGAGACCTTGCGGCCGTCGTGCAAGACGCCCGAGGTCGTGCTGATCCATCGTTTGCCGTCTTGCTTCCAGGTGGCTTCGATCTGATCGCCGGTCGAGGTGAACAACCAAGAGCGGATTGTCTTGGCGGCCGGGTCCCAGCCGATCCATTGCGTTCCGGCCACGAGCCCCTCGCCGACCACGTCCAGCTCATGGGTTCGAATGATGAAGTTCTTGTTCAGGTCCCATCGGCATTGCATGCGCGCGCTGCGCAGCTTTTCGCCCTCGCCGCCATAGCTCCACGATCCGATCAGCCATTCGAGCGGTTCAAGCTGTTGAAAATGCGAGGGCGGAAACGTCATGCTCTCGCGAACGCTCTGAAATTGCCATTTGCCGTTTCGCTTGACGCAAATGGTCGTCCAGTGCGCTACGGTGGGAGGGCCGGGCGTGGGCGGATCGGCCTGCGCGACGCCGTCGACCACGGCCACGTCGGAACCGAGGAACTTCAACCCCACGGGGCGAGTCAGAAGCTCGACCTTTCCGTGGACGGCGAAGAAGCCCTCGTACTCCATCTGAATGGCCTGGCGGCCTTCGACCAATCGCCCCGAGGCGTCGATGAAGTCGCCGTCCTCAGTGAACAACTCAGCGATCGCGGAGGCGTCGGCCTTGGCGAAGGCGGCTCGATAGGCAGCGCCAAGCGTCTTGAGGGCCTGAATGTCGTCGCTGTTATCCGCGGCGGGGCACATGCCCGGCGCGCCGAGCGACAGGGCGATCGAAGCGACCATGATTAGAACGGAAAAAGGTCTCATGGGACGGACTCCTTAACGGGTCAAAACGGTGAATGGGTTGGGATCAATCAGGTTCGTGTCGAGACGGCCGGTCGTGCGGGCAACGTTTCGAGCAATGTGTCCGTCCGGTCCGGACTTGCCATTCGGACGCACAAAAACCTCCACGCAAACCGTAAGTTTTGATCAACCATAGCATTTTTCTTTTCGCGAGCGGTATTGTGTTCTAGAATTGTAGGCCGTCGGACTACTGGAGCGTCGGGGAGACTCCCCTGGAAGGGGTGGGTGATCCGGCGAGCGATCGTCCGACGAGTCGGCAAGATAGCGGGAGCCGTGGCACGGTTCGCCGATGTCTTACGGTTTCCGAGACAACCCCGTCCGCCAAAGGGAGATACGAAGATGCGTTCCATATTCATGATCATGTGCGGTTTGCTGGTCTGCCTGCTCGTGACGGCGGTTCAAACCGACGTTTGTGTTGCTCAGTTCTTGCCCTACGGCGGCGGCTGGTACGGATCGGCCTGGGGCGCCGTTCCCAGTTTGGCCACGGCACAGAGGCAGACCACAATCTACAACAACTACCAGGCGAACATGCGTCAGTCGCTTCAGATGAACGCGGCCCAGCATCAAACCCAGAACCAGTTCCTCATGCAACGCGCCCAGAGCATGACGCCGACCACGACGACGCGACAGTCGGCCGAAAACTGGATGCTCAATCGCCAGCCCCAACGAGTTGCCTGGTAGAGCGGCCGCTCGGCCCGGTCGCCGGTCGGAATCCCTCTCGCCGTTTCGACGTGTTGGCTGGGATTATTCACTAGACCACACTAGCCTGGAATGCCGGCCCACACTAGCCCGAAGCGCAAGCGAGGATGTTGACGCAACTTATCCTGGCTTGCTTCGGGCTTGTTCTTCGCGCGCCGCGCGCGGCTCCCCGGAATGGCGGATGATCCGGGTTAGGCCACGTTCAGATGTCACCCCATAGGGAGGGGTGATTGAATTCTACTCGACACATCGCTAGACTGACGCGGACTTGTCAGCCGGGGCACGCATGGAGGCGATTTGCTGCGACGCGATTCGCCGCCAATCGAGCGGCTAGTGAGGCATGGCAAGGCGGCTCGGATCCTGCCGAGTACCCCATTCCACAGATTTGGAGACGCCAGCCCCATGTTGAGTCACAACGACAAAGTCCAGCGTCTTGTTGGCGGCGGATGGGTCGAACGAACTTACCTCAATGCCCTTTCTTGGATTCAGTTTCGGGTGTTGAGCACCCACAAGTCGCCCGACGTGGTCCGGCTTCTGCGCCAGACGCGTCGGCAGCGGCGTTCGCTCATGTCGGCCTACGAAATCTGGATTTTGCACGCCTATGCCATGGCCCAAAGCCGCCGGCCCGGCGCCATGGCCGAAGTGGGCGTCTTTCAAGGCGTCTCGGCCAAGCTGCTGTGCGAGTGCAAGGGCGACAAGGAGCTTCATCTGTTCGACACGTTCGAGGGCCTGCCGGCCAACTGCGCCAAGGACGGCAATGTGCATCGCCTCGGTCAATACGCCACGAGCGTCGAGGGCGTGCAGGCGTTTCTCGATGGTTACGAGAACGTCCACATTCACAAGGGGCTGTTCCCCGACTCGGCCGCCGACCTCGAAGCGAAGCAGTATTGCTTCGTCAATCTCGACGTCGATCTATATGGCGGCACGCTCGCGGGCCTGGAGTACTTCTATCCCAAGATGATACCCGGCGGCGTCATACTGTCGCACGACTACTCGGTGCTCGCGGGAGTGCGCAAGGCGTTCGACGAGTTCCTGGCCGACAAGCCCGAACCGCTCGTCGAACTGCCCTCGACGCAGTGCGTGTTTACGAAGCTGTAGGCATTTCTATGCCTTGTCGGCTTCCGGCTCGTTATGATGGGGCGGCTTGACAAGAAACGTCACGATCGCCGCGACAATCAGCAAGGCGGCCGAACAGTAGTAGGCAAAATTGAAGCTCTGTGTCGCGTCGTAAACCTTGCCGGCCAACAATGCCAACATGAATCCGCCGACGCCCCACGACGTGAAGATCAGGCCGTAGTTCATCCCGAAGTTCTTCAGGCCGTAGTAGTCCTTGGTCACCGAGGGGAACAGCGACAGGTTCGCGCCGTAGTTGGCCCCGATCAGAGCCGAGATCACGGCGAGTATGATTCCGTTTGACAGCACGGAGCCCACGGTTGCTTGCGACAGAAGAGCGATCAGGACGGCCTGCATCACGAAACACAGAAACATCGTCGCCTTGCGTCCGATCTTGTCGGAGAGCATGCCGGCGACGATTCGCCCGGCACCGTTGCCGACGGCCAGAACGGCCACCAGAACAAACCCCAACTGGAGATTGGCCTGCACCGAGGCGATGGTGGCCAGCTTCGAGATGATCATCAACCCGGCGCCCGCGCCGCAGGCATACATGAACCACAGCACGTAGAATTGCCACGTGCGGAGCATCTCGCGGGGCAGATAGTCTTCCTTCTTCTGCGGGCCTTGGCTGGCGACTTTCGGAGGTGTTCCGACCGGCACATAGCCTTTCGGTGGTGTCTTGAGGAACTGCGCCAGTCCGACGACCACAACCAAGAATGCGATGCCCAGCGACATGACCGCCGCGGGCAGGCCGAAACGGCCGATAAGCCATTGTGACAGCGGGGCGGCATAGACCGACGCCAGACCGAACCCTGAAACCACGATGCCGGCAACCATACCCGTCTTCGCCGCCGGAAACCACTTCACGGCCGGCGGCGTCGCCGAAGCGAAGCCGAAACCAATACCGGCGCCCGCAAGCACCCCGAAGCCAAGAATATAGCCCAGCGGCGTCGTCGTGAACCTGGCGATGATCATGCCGAGGCCCACCAGCACACCGCCTCCCATGGCGACCACGCGCGGCCCAAACACGTCCTGCATGCGCCCGGCCGGCACCATAACCAGACTGAAGACAAGACATGCCACCGAGTAGGGCCACGATCGGTCCGCTTGAGACCAATCCCACTCCTCGGGGATTCCCTTGCCGATGACGCTCCATGCATAGAGAATGCCGAGCGCCAGATTGATGCCCATTCCGGCAAAGGTCACGGACCAGCCAAGGTTCTTGATCGTCTGTGTGTTGGTTTCGCGGTTTCCGCTCATTCGATTCGCCACTCCTTTTTTCATGCTAGGTTTCAGGCCCCAAACAAACCATCCACGGGAGGACGTCCGCGGCAAACGATCCGGAAACGATGGAGAAAGACAAAACACCTCAAACCGCGAGGAGTTTGCCTTCCGCAGCCGAGAACGAAGAGGCTCGCATTATAGCAGCGGCCAGCCGGCCACGCCACCCTTTCGGGCGAGACGCCGGCGAGAAACGTAAGCCGCAAATCTATCCTCAGGGGGGGGTGCCAATAAGTCGGCCACATACGCACTCACTTAAGCGACGCTGCGCTGACCATCGCTCGAAGTAACGAGGAAGTCAGGAACATTAATCTTCGCTAATCCGCGCTAATTATCAA
>DOEZ01000151.1 GCA_003532715.1 Planctomycetaceae bacterium | reverse complement strand
GCTCCGCGAAAGTAGCGCTACTTTCGCGGAGCGAATGGCGACTATCGGGGCCAAGTTGCCGGTAAGCCGGCAACGACCCGTGAACGATTACCACTTTGGAGACCTCAACAGGAGCCATCATGACGCAACACGACAAGACAAGAAGCGGCAGTCGACTCGCGACTCGCCGCACGTTTCTGGGCGCGGCTGCGGCCACCGTCGCGGGTTTTGGACTCCGCGGCTTCGCACGCGCCGAAGCGGCCTCCGCGCCGGCCGGAATGGCGGTCTTCGACGACCTGATGGAGCGGTTCATGAAGGAGCATCGGCCGCCCGGCGCCGCGCTGGCCGTCACGCACAAGGGCCGGCTGGTCCATGCCCGCGGGTTCGGCATGGCCGATGTCGAGAAAGAGGAACCCGTCGAGCCGACGTCGCTGTTTCGCATCGCCAGCCTCAGCAAGCCGTTCACCTCGGCTGCCGTCATGCGTCTCGAGCAGCAGGGCAAACTGGCGCTCGACGACCGAGTCTTCGAGGTTCTCAACATGGCTTCCTATCTCGAGGAACACCCGGCGACGGATGCTCGGCTCCGTGACGTGCGAATCCGCCATTGCCTTCAACACACGGGCGGCTGGGATCGCGGGAAGTCGATCGACCCGATGGGCGCCCGAGCCGCGTTCCGTATCGCGCGCGAATTGGGCGTCGAGTTGCCGATCGAAACCAAGCACATCATCCGATTCATGCTCGACCAGCCCTTGGATACGGAGCCGGGGACGGCCTACGCCTATTCGAACTTCGGCTACTGCCTCTTGGGACGCGTGATCGAGGCGTGTTCGGGCAAACCGTACGGCCAGTTCGTCGAGGAGGAGATCCTCAAGCCCATCGGCATTCGACACATGCGACTGGGCAAGAATCTACCAGAGGATCGTGCTCCCGGCGAAGTGACGTACTACGACAGCGGCAACCGCGCCGGCCGGGCCGTCTCGGGTCCGAATATCGGTGAACCCGCGCCGTTGCCCTACGGCGTCGAGATGATCGAGACAATGGACGCCAACGGCGGGTGGATCGCCTCGGCCGTCGATCTGGTTCGATTCGCCTCGGCGCTGGACGACCCCAAACGGTGCAAAGTGCTCGACGAGACGACCATTCGAGCCATGCTCGCGCCGCCCGAGGGCCCGGTCGGCCACTTGCCCGACGGATCGCCGAGGCCCTCGTACTACGGTTGCGGCTGGAGCGTGCAGCCGAGTCGGCGCGCGCGGGGCGCGACGACGAAGTCGCACTTCGGCATGTTGGCCGGCTCGTCAACCGTGCTGACGTGTCGGGCCGACGGCACGAACTGGGCGGCTGTGTTCAACAGCGACGCGGACGGCAAGGGAAGGCAATTCGCCGGTTTGATCGATCCACTACTCCGCCAAAAAACCCGCGAAATCCGAGACTGGCCCGAGGAGGACCTGTTCGAGACGTATGCCGGTGCGTAATTCACACTAGCCCGAAGCGCTAGCGAGGGATTGCAGCGAGGGAATCGCTAGCGACGCAAGCGCAAGCGAGGGATGTGAACCGGTTTATACTCGCTTGCGCTTCGGGCTAGCGCTGGTCGTCCCTCGCGTGCCCTTCGGGCTAGTGTTGTTCGCCTCTCGCTGGTGCGTCGGGTCGATGTCGCCCTCCTCTCGCTTGCGCTTCGGGTTGGTGTGGGGGGGCCCGTTGGCAGGCGGCGGGACATCGGTTACACTTGCCGATTCGGACGGTTTCGATGCGTTTCGTACGAGCGACACGATAAGGAGCGTTCCATGTCCGCGACCGCCGCCCCGCCGGCCTGTTCGGCTCATTCGAGCGATTTCGAGCATCATCCTCTCCAGGCCGTCTTCGCTCCACGGAGCATCGCCGTTTGCGGCGTCACGCCGACGCCCGGCACGGTTCCCTTCGACATCTTCTACAACATACTTTCCAGCGGCTACCGGGGGACGGTCTATCCGGTCGCGCCCGGTAAACGCAGCATCTGCGCCGTGAAAGCCTATCGCTACGTTCTCGATATCGAGGATGAGGTGGACCAGGCGGTCATCGTTTTTCCGTCCAGCGTCGTCGAGCGGGCGCTGCGGCAGTGCGGCGAAAAGGGCGTCAAATCGGTTATCGTCATCTCGGCCGGATTCCGCGAGGTGGGCCCCGAGGGCGTCCGTCGCGAACAACGGCTCAAGGACGTCTGCCGCGAATTCGGCATGTCGATGATCGGCCCGAACTGTCTCGGCGTGATCAACACCGATCCGAAGGTGCAACTCAACGCCTCCTTCGCGCGCAAAATGCCCGCCAACGGCCGCATCGGTTTCCTCAGCCAGTCGGGCGCGCTCTGCACGGCCGTGCTCGACTACGCCCAAGAGAAGCAAATCGGTTTCTCCAAGTTCGTCAGTTTCGGCAACAAGGCGGGCGTGACCGAGATCGAACTGTTCGACTATTTGCACCAGGACCCCGAGACCGACATCATCCTGCTCTACCTCGAAGAGCTGCGCGACGGCCGCGGGCTGATCGAAATGGCCCGGCGCGTCACGCGAGGCGACAATCCCAAACCGATCCTGGCGATCAAGTCGGGACGCACGCCGCAAGGCGCCGACGCGGCCGGCAGTCACACGGGCTCGTTGGCCGGCGAGGACTCGGTGTGCGACGCCGTGTTCCGCGAGGCGGGCATCATTCGCGTCAACAGCATCGAACAACTGTTCAACTCGGCCATCATGTACGCCTACCAACCGATGCCCGCCGGCGATCGGCTGGCCATCGTGACCAACGCCGGCGGCCCGGGCGTCATGGCGACCGACGCGGCGGTCCGCGTCGGGCTGTCGATCCCTCGCTTCACCAAGGAAACTACCGCCCGGCTCAAGGCCGCGCTGCCCGAAACGGCCAACGTCAAAAACCCGGTCGACGTGATCGGCGACGCACGGGCCGATCGCTATGGGGCGGCCGTCGAGGCCGTGCTCGAAGACCCCAACGTCGATCAGGCCCTGGTCATCCTCACGCCCCAGTCGATGACCGACATCGAATCGATCGCCGAGGGCGTTTGCCGATTGCACGCGACGGCCACCAAACCCATCGCCTGTTCGTTCATGGGCGCGGCCGACGTGGGGGTCGGAATCAAATTACTCCAAGACGCCCATATTCCGCATTACATCCTGCCCGAGTGGGCTTGCGAGGCCATGGCCGACGTGCAGAGCGTCCGCAAGTGGCGTCAACAACCGATCGGCCCTCCGACGCCGCTGCCGGTCGATCGGGCCGCGGTCGAATCGATCCTCGACGGCGCGGGCGAAGGCTATCTCGGCGAGGAACAAGCGCTGGCCGTGGTCGGGGCCTACGGGCTGCCCGTCCCGCCGTGCAAGCTGTGTAACACCGCCGACGAAGCGGTCGCCGCCGCCGAACGGTTCGGCTATCCGGCCGTGCTCCGGGTCGTCAGCCCGCAAATCGTTCACAAATCCGAGGTTCACGGCCTCGAACTGAACCTGCGCGACGCCGACGCCGTGCGAACCGCGTTCGAACGCATGTGGCGCCGCGTCGGCCAAATCATGCCCGAGGCCCAAATCACGGGCCTTTTGGTCCGGCCGATGATTCCCAGCGGGCACGAGGTCATTTTGGGCGGCAAGCGCGACCCGTCGTTCGGCCCCACGGTGATGTTCGGCCTGGGCGGCATCTACGTCGAACTGTTCAAGGACGTGACGTTCGGGCTCGCGCCGCTCGACCAGTACACGGCCGCCCATATGGTCCGGCAAGTGAAGGCGTTCCGACTGCTCGAGGGCGCCCGGGGGGGCGCGGCCTCGGACATCGACGCCATTCAAGAGTGCCTGATCCGCGTGGGCCAGTTGATCGGCGACTTCGACCGGATTCTCGAACTCGACGTGAATCCGTTGATCGCCGGACCGGCGAGCGAGGGCAACATGGTCGCCGACGTGCGCATCCGCCTGGCGGCGAACGAGTAACCACGGAATATAACTGAAATCCCCCAACGACACAAAGTGGAGTGAAACATCATGGAAAGAGCGGAAGTCGAACAAAGAGTCAACAAGGTCGTCTGTCATGTCCTGAACGTGACGGAAGACATGATCACGCCCGAGAGCCATTTCGTATTCGACTTGGGCGCCGAAAGCACCCAGTCGGTCGAACTGGTGGCCGCCTTCGAGGCCGAATTCGACATCGAGATGGACGACGAAGCGGCCCTGTCCGTCGACACGGTCGGCGGCGCGGTCGATTTCATCGCGCAGTATGTGTGAACGCGACTGGGTAGAACCCAACGCAAAAGAGCCGCGCACGAAGTAAGCGTCCAGAACCCAACGCAAAAGACCCGCGCACGAAGTAAGCCGGGTAGCCCCGATAGCTTGCCTATCGGGGGGCCGAAGGCCCAAGAGGCGTCCGTCAATTGCGGCTGGGTGACAGGGATGGCTTGCCCACCCCTGGAATTCGCGTTTTGGCAAGCTCTTGCTGCAAGATGCTGGCGAGAAGAGGCAACGTCGATGGCAGTGCGGACCTGCAAGGCAAGGCCGGCAAGGATGGACAAGCCATCCATGCCACCCGCCGGATAATCGGTGACGTCGGCGCTTGTGTTCCTACGAGTCATCCCTCCGATTTCGACCATCTATAGGTTTGGGGCGAAAGCCCAAACTGTTGGCGAAACAGCCTGGCGAAGTGTTGCCCGGAAGAAAACCCGCAGCGCATGGCCACTTCGGTGATCGTCGCGTGCCGATCGTCGTGCAGAAGCCGCGCGGCTCGCCGCAGTCGGCATTGCCGCAAATAATGCATCGGCGCGGAATTCGTGAGTGATTGTGTGTGATGCACGAACTGGGTGACGCCGAAACCGCAGCGGCGGGCCAACTCGGCGAGCGTCCAGGGCGACGCCAGCGATTCTTCCCGTTCGACGACATTGCGCCAGAAACGGCCGACCACGTCGAGGGACAAACGATGGGAGTCTTTTTCGTGGGCCGTTTCGCGACGGAGTTGTTCGAGTAGAATCGCGAAGACCTCGTTAATCAACACCGTCAACAACGCCCAAGAATGCTCGCCCTCGCCGGCGGCGAGAAAATCGCCGATTCGCTGGAAGCATCGGCCCAGATCGGCGACTCCGTGGAACACGGGGCCGTCCAGATTCATGACCCGGCGAGTCAATTCATCACGTTCCTCGGGACGAAGCACCATCCATTGGGGCCATCGCCAGTGCTCGCCGCGCCGTCGAACGCCGACGTCGATCGTCAACCAATAGAATCGCGTCGGCGAGATGTTCGGATTGCCGAGACAATGACGCTGCCACGGCCAAGTCACGGTCGCGTCGCCCGGTTCGAGTTGGTGGGTTTCCTTGTCCGTGACGAAATCGACGTGGCCCTTTTCGACGTAGGAAACCTCGATCCCTTCGTTGCAGTGCCAACCCGTGCCCCAGTGCTGCTCGCGGTCGGCATGGAAGAAGCCCACGGTCTTCAGTCCGGGCATGACGCCTCGGGGCAACCTGGCCCCCGGATAATGGCCTCGGCTCAGGGCCTCCATCCGGACCTTTCCGGCGGCGACGCTTGCCAAGATGTTCTCGCATCGGTCGGGTAAGAGAATCGTCTCGCCGTCTTCGTATTGGGGCAGCTTGCTAGTGGCCAATGTGCCTACCTTTTCCACACTCATGGTCTCTTGCGAAAGACCAACTCGAAATCCCCGGCGGACGCAGTGCGACCACACCCACGCATCCCCAAATATAGTGGTCTGTCGCGGTCAATGCAAACAAGACCCCGGCTCTCTCGGGGGGAATGTGTGATTTTCTCTTCGGTGTCGGAAGAGGCACGACCTACCGGCGCGTATCGACTATCTTAGTATTCGGGCACGTACGACTCGCGACAACTCGTTCCGGAGGGAGACTGTCTTGAAACGAACATGGATTATCCTTGCTCTTGGCATTTCGCTTGCCTTGCACAACGGATTCGCGGACGCCGTCGGCGGCCAAGAGCCGCCCGATGGTCGCGATCTTCTGACGGCCGCGCCCGAAGTGGTCGAACAATGGCAAGACATGCGACTGGGCATGTTCGTCTGCTGGGGGCCCGNNCGTCGCGCGACGCCGATCGCCGCGAGCCGCGACCCTGGGGACTCAAGAAGAGCGTGCCCGTCGACGTCTACGACAATCTCTTCAAGGAGTGGAAGCCCGATAAGTTCGACGCCCGAGAGTGGGCTCGCGTCGCACAAGAGGCGGGCTGCAAGTACATGATCTTTCTGGTCAAGCACCACGACGGCTACTGCCTCTACGATACGAAACTGAACGACTATCGCAGCACGGGGCCCGAGGCCGCCTGGAACCACGACGTCATGGCCGACGTCGCCGAGGCCTGCCGCGCGGCCGGCTTGAAGCTGATCGTCTACTACTCGCAACCCGACTGGCGTCATCCCGACTACCGGACCGAGAATCACGCCCGCTACATCGAGTATCTGCACGGCCAGGTTCGTGAACTGTTGACCAACTACGGCCGAATCGACGGATTCTGGTTCGATGGCTTGGGCGGAAAGGCCGAGGATTGGGACGCCGAGAATCTCTTCAAGATGATGCGGACTCTGCAGCCGTGGCTAATCATCAACAACCGCTGCGGACTGCCGGGCGATTACGACACGCCCGAGCAGAAACTGGGCGCTTTCCAACTCGAGCGCCCTTGGGAATCATGTATCACGCTGGGAACGCAGTGGTCGTGGAAACCGGACGACAAGATCAAATCGCTCAAAGAGTGCATCGACATTCTGGTCACGTGCGCTGGGCGCAACGGCAACCTGGCGCTGAATACCAACCCCATGCCCAACGGCCAAATCGAGCCGCGCCAGGTCGAGCGATTCCAGCAGATCGGCCGCTGGCTGGAAAAGAACGGCGAGAGCATCTACCAAACGCGCGGCGGGCCGTTCTGGGGGCTGAACTGTCTGAGCACCCGCAAGGGAAACACGATCTACGTCCACGTGCTCAAATGGTACGACGACGCGCTGGTATTACCGCCGCTGCCGAGGCGGATCGTCTCGCATCGATTGTTGACCGGAGGCGAGGCGACCGTCGTGCAGACGGACGAAGGCGTCGTGATCGAGGTGCCCCGCGAGCACCGCAACGAACTCGACACGATTATCGCGCTGGAACTCGACGGCGCGACGGCCGACCTGGAACCAGCTCGGGTCGATTGGGGGCCCTTGACCTTCTCGCGTCCCGCGACGGCGTCGCACCAATACGACGCGGTTCCCGCCAACACGTGGCGCTACACGCCGGCCAAGGCGGTCGACGGCGACCCGCGAAGTGGTTGGACCGTGAATCCGGACGTTTCGTCGGCGTGGCTCGAGGTCGATCTAGGAAAAGAGGCGACCTTCGACCGGGCGATGATCGACGAGCCGCTCGGCCGCGTCGGCAGCTTCAAGTTGCAGGTCAAACGCGGTGATGCATGGAGAACCTTCCATGAAGGCGGTAAGATCGGCAAGGCGCTCGAAATTCGCTTTCCGGCCGTCACGGGCCGCCACGTGCGGCTGCATTTCGCGGATGCCACGGTGAATCCCTTGATTACGGAATTCCACCTGTACCCGATAAGCGCCGACGAGCGGCAGAAACGTCTCGCTCGACTCGAATGGTTCAACGAGGCGAAGTACGGCCTGTTCATCAACTGGGGCCTCTACTCGATTCCGGCCGGCGAGTGGAAGGGCAAACCCGTCCCGTGGATCGGCGAGTGGATCATGTACTCGGCCAAGATTCCCGTCAAGGAATACGAAAAACTCGCCGAGCAGTTCAACCCCACGCGGTTCGACGCCGAGGAATGGGTGCTGCTGGCGAAGGACGCGGGCATGAAGTATCTGGTGTTCGACTGCAAGCATCACGACGGCTTCGCCCTGTATCACTCGAAGGTCAGCAAGTATAACGTGGTCGACGCCACGCCCTTCCGGCGCGATCCCATGAAAGAATTGGCCGAGGCGTGCAAGAAACACGGGATCAAACTCTGTTTCTACTACTCCCAAGCCCAGGACTGGCACGAACCGAATGGGGCGGGCAACAACTGGGATTTTGCGCCCAACGAAGAGAAGGATTTCGGCCAATACCTTCGCGACAAGTCGCTGCCCCAGGTCGAGGAACTGCTGCGCAACTACGGGCCGATTGGCCTGATCTGGTTCGATACGCCCCGGCTGATGACGCGAGAACATGCGAATCAATTCAGCGAACGGGTCCGCTCGATCCAGCCGGGCACGCTGATCAACAGCCGTCTGGGGCCGGGCGACGATATCGACTACCGATCGATGGGCGACAATCAGATTCCCCATACGGTTCTCGAAGGGGCGTGGGAAACGGCCGCCACGACTAACGACACGTGGGGATACAAGAAGGACGATCACAACTGGAAAACGCCGGCCGAAGTCACCTTCAAATTGGTCGATATCGTCAGCAAGGGCGGCAACTACCTGCTGAACGTCGGCCCCACGGCCGACGGCGTGATCCCCGAGCCAAGCCAGAAACTCCTGCGACGCGTCGGCCAATGGCTCAAGATCAACGGCGAGGCCGTGTATGACGCCGGCCGTACTCCCTTCGGCGATGAACTCGGAACTCCCATACCGGGCAAGAAGGACAACCGGGGCCAGCAAGCCTACGACGTCAAGAAGGATTGGCGTTGCACGACCAAGCCGGGCAGGCTCTATATTCACTTCTTCACGTGGCCCACCGGGCGGTTCGAACTCGAAGGGCTCAAGGACAAGGTCGTCCGCGCATACCTGTTGGCCGATCCAGAACGCCGATCGTTGACGATTTCACAGGATGACGACACGATCAACGTAAGGCTGCCCGCCGAACCGCTGGACGACATCGCCACGGTATTGTGTCTGGAGTTGGACAAGACGCCGGCCACGCCGGCCGATGAATAAGCCTTGCCGAGCAGAGAATAGTTGCCTTTCGCTCCGCCAAATAGTCGCCTTTCGCTCCGCGAAAGTAGCGTTTGAAAAAAGGTGTTGTTTGAAAGTAACACTCTCGCTCGTGGCGTTCGAGAAAACGGCGAGTGCGATGGCGAAGCGTCTTAGCGAATCAACGCCGCGCGCACGCTACTTTCGCGGAGCGAAAGGCGACTATGGGCGCAAGACGCGTTCGATCGAACCAACGACGCTCCCACGTCCTCGATTACCCGTCGTATCTACGGTACAGGCATTCGTCAGGTTTGAGTCGGGCCTTCCTCGGGTTGTCGGCGATGTACTGCCGTAAGTAATCGTACTGTTCGACGTTCCGGACGAGGTGGTCGAACGGTTCTTGCTGCCAGACTTTGCCCCTCTGGCCCATTGCCCGGTTGATGTGAACCGCCGTGTAGTGCAGCCACGAATCGCATTGTTTCTTCATCGAGTCGGCCGATGCGAAGGCCGCCAGCAGATGCACGTGGGTCGGCATCACGACAAAGTCTCCCAGGCGATAGCGACGACCGTCGAAATGCAGCAGCGAATCGGCCACCAGCGTTGCCAAATCCGGTCGCCAGAACAAACAACGACCGTGACATGCGTCAAGACACGCCTCGCGTCGGCGATTGAACTCCTTGTGAAAAGCCGCACGATCCTTTTCGGGCAGTGTTGAGACAATCTTCGACCAATGGTCGGCATCGTTATAGCCGCGACGCGACAGCCATTCTTGCTTCTCTTGTTCCCACTGCCGGAGAACCGCGCGCGGAATCGAATCGTGCGTCCGAAAGGTGATGAAGACCACCGCTCCCGCCTGCGACCAGTGCGGCCGAAAATGCTCGTCGACGAGCAAGTCGGCCGTGGGATCGAAAAGGTCGCCAAGCATGAAAGACGCCTCCGCCTTCGAAAAAGTCGCCTTTCGCTCCGCGA
>DOEZ01000186.1:292-3284 GCA_003532715.1 Planctomycetaceae bacterium | reverse complement strand
CTAGCCCGAAGCGCAAGCGAGGGAGCGTTCCTCTGCCGTCCTCCCTTGCGTTTCGAGCTTGTGCCTTGTACACTGCTGGCGATCCACGAGCGTGGCAAACAACCCGGGCTTGTGCGATAGACTCCGCGAACGCCTTGAAGTCGCGCTGCGTGGCCGCGTGAGTCTCCTTCAACTTGGGGATGGAAACCTGGGGGCCGGGTAATTGGGCAACCACTGGTTGCCCAATTCGCGGCACTGTCAGAAAGGCACTGGGGTACTCTCGGGCGAACTGGACCGTCCGTTTGATGTTGTGTTCGGAGAATCCCTTCACTTCCGGCAATTCGTCGTGGAGTTCCCCCTTTACTCTTCCCTTTTCTTCTTCTCGTCGCTGTTTCATTCCCTCTTGTCGGAAACAATGATTCGCTTTCCTTTGAAGTGCAACTCAACCCAATTGCTCAGTATCTTGTCCGCGAAGCGTTTACCGTCACGAATCTCGTCGAATGGGATCGACGGTCGCTTTCGCTTCGGGTCGGCGACATGATCCATGTAGTTCTCATACTGGAGCCGAAGATCGTAGGTGTCCTCCGGAAGTGGATAGAAGTTTCCCGACCCCGAAATTTCCAGGCCCCGCACGGACACGTCGGGGGACAGAAACTCCTTTGCGCGATCCAGTAGGTCAATCCCCGTCACGCTCGGGAGCGTCTCGCGGCCTNNTCGGAATCCGGCCACCCCGGATTGACGAGACGAATACGATGAGGATCGACGGTCTTGCCACTCTTGTCGCGAATATGAAACCAGACAATCGCCGAGGCTGGACGCGGAAGGACAGAGAGTTGCTCGTTGCCCACATTCTCAAACCGTACGCGCAGACAAAGTCCCTCCTTGGTCGTGTGCCCCGCGAGGATGTGTAGCGTGATGGCAGAACGTTCTCCGAGACCCTGCTTGCCACGTGTTCGCCCATCATCCGCGCCCGATACGGAATGAGTCAGGAATGCACACGCAATGGCGACAAGCAACGTACGACTCGCTTGATGAGTCGCGACGAACCTTGCCATCCGTTCGCGATTTTCTTGGCTCATGACAGCCTCTTCAACCAGTGAACGCAAACACGAAAACGGCATACAATCGTCGTGGCATGATACTCTGAGGTTACCATCCTCGGTGCGACCTCTCAAGGACAAAGACTCCTGACCCCCTGGTCCGACTCGTTAGTCCCACTTGTGCTTTGGTGAGTAAAACAAAACACTACATCGTGTATAGCACCAGAAGGACCACTCTTTCATAGAATCAGAATTACAAGATCAACAATCTGACTGGTCTCCCTTTCCCTTCCCCGACTCGCACCGCCTGTAAAGAGCTCGCCCTAGCGGTGGAACGTCGAGCGGCCACCCAAACGTGGACAGGACGTCGGCCGCCAACTGGCGTACCTCGTCCCACTTCGGGTGATTCAGGCACCCCGGGCCTAACCACAGTTCCGATTTTTCCGGTCCGCTCATCTCATTCAGAAATTGATCCAAGCCCGCCACCACCTGGCGCTGTTGCCGCGAACACGAATCGCCAAAGTTTGATTCAAACGTTTTCCACCAGTTGTCAAAATCGAGGGCAAGCTCGTCGGCCACAACGACAAACGGTGGGAACAGCGCGAGTTGTACGTCGGCGGGCTGGGCAAGAGCCTGCACGGCCCATTGGAATTGCTGTTTGACGACCTCCATTGACAACGCTCCAACTTTGGTTGCCCCCATTTTCCGATCTCTGATTACGAACGATACCACCTTTGCCCCTCACTCCCTCACGCGTTCGGATGACACTGACTCCTACCAAATCGAGAACGAGAGAACGTATCAAAACAGTTTAGGATTACGTTCACGCGAAGACGCCCGACCTCCGGTCGTTCCCGATAAACAGTTGTAGCCAGTTGTCGGTTTTCTTCTCTACTCTTGCATGTTGTCCCGAATCTGGTGTTGATTCCACGGAATTCCGTGCTCTTTCGGTGGCACAAATTCCTCGGGGCGCCAATTCTTGAGCAAGCTCGCACAAAGCTCTGCTCCTCGTTTCATCAGCATTTGATTCGACGCCCTTCTTTCCGGTAGGATTTGCTCCTCGCAAAGGTACTTCGCGCTCTCGAACTCCGCAGGAATGTCTTTGGTGAGTTCCCTGACCCCGTTCCAAGTTCGTTGTAGTGATTCCTCAAGTGTATCGCCCCTTTCGAGTGCAACAGCAAAAGCCAACATGGTCGTAATGCAGTTTTCGGCATCATACGCTGTCGGAAAATAGAGCGTTGGTCGCGAGAGCACCTTCCGCACCATTACCACGACCTGCTGCAACAAGTCATCATCTGTCATCGCTTCTATCCTTGAACGCGAAAAGGAGGCACCCACATTCGCGTCGGAGCTTCGTGTAGTTTGCGAAAACTGACTGCGTCCCCGTTTCGGATTCGGCCATCGACGATCGGAAGAATGGGGAATAAGGAGAAAGGGGAAATGACCTGGGGATGATGGAAATCGAGTAGACTCCACCTTCTGTAACCGTTCACGGGTCGTTGTCGGCTTACCGGCAACGTGGTCCCGATAGTCGCCTTTCGCTCCGCGNNGATGGAAATCGAGTAGACTCCACCTGCACTACTTTCCCATTTCCTCCTTCCCCTTTCCCCAAACCGTCCAGCCGCGACTACTTCCGCTCGCGGTTGCGAATGGCGATCAGGTCTTTCATCACGTTGCCCAGTTTCGACTGGCACCCCGGCAGCCCGAAGGCGTCGTGCAGGTGCGTGTAGAGCTTGTACAGCTCGGCATAGACGGCCGCCGCCTTTTTGTTCGGGCGATAGACGGTCGCCTTCACGCCGGTCATCTTTTTCTGCGCCGCCTCGGTGTTCTTGTAGGCTCCGCCGACCACCGCCCCGAAGATGGCCGCGCCCAACGCGCACGTCTGGGGCGAGCGGCTGATCTTCATCGGCACGTTGCACACGTCGGCGTAGATCTGCATGACGAAGGCGTTCTTCTCGGCGATGCCGCCGCAG
>DOEZ01000186.1:0-183 GCA_003532715.1 Planctomycetaceae bacterium | reverse complement strand
TCCCGCTCTCGCCCGGCTTAAGCTTCGCCGCTTCGGCCGTCAGATTGACGTGCGCGTCGCCCTTCGCGGTGAAAGCGGCCGGCGTCAGGTGGCTGGTGAACCAATTAAAAATGTCGCCCACGGCCGATTGGCCCGCCTCGATGCCGTACATGCCGGGAACGATCGAGCCGGGCACGATGCCGC
>DOEZ01000567.1 GCA_003532715.1 Planctomycetaceae bacterium | reverse complement strand
GACCACCCTGGTTGTGGTGGGTCACGATGTAATAAGCCTTGCCCGGCGACTTGTAGGGGGACTCGGCTTCCGCAGTCGGTGTCGGCACGGTCGGCACAGTGAGAGTGCTAAGAGAAGATGCGGTGGTTGAGGAAAGAAGACGGTTCTGCAACGCTTCAATCGCAGTCATCTCTTTGAGTTCGAGCAAATCCGACACGGCCTGGCGTAGTTCCTGGTCGTCCCCCTCCGAAACAGACCTTGTCCAGAGAACGAAGAAGACATTGTTCGCCAACTGTTGCATGTAATTTGACGCCGGCAGTTTCCGATCATCCAGCTCGGCGTACGAAATCGCAAGCCGTCGTAGCCACTCGTGAGCCGATTGTTCAACCTCCCCAAACAACGAATCCACCAACCTCGCATCCTTCTCCGTCACGGTGACCCCCTTCTTTATCATCCCAACAATCCTGGGAAGATCGCCATCGGAATCGCGACCGGAAAGGGAAAGGCTCTCTAACGTGAAGTACATACTGCAGGCCAGCATGGTGATCGCGTCGCGCCGAATAGGCGACTTCGGATCGGCGGCGTGACTGCTCAGAAGTGTGAGGAAGCGTGTGTCTTGCGGGGAGAATGCAAGCGGTCGCCTTGTGCGACCGCTCGAATCTCGCGCGAATCGAATCTCGTCGGCCTGTATGACAGCGAGGTAAACTTGCGCGGTCCGTCTATCGGGTGCCGCGTCAATTACCTTGGACAACACCTTGATGAAGGTGTCGGCCGGTGGATCGGTCTTCATTAGGGCCGCCAATGCCATCGGCCGAAGATCCTTGTGCTCCTGGATCTCAATGAAATCGACCAGTGCTGGGACGGCGTCTTGCCCCTCTGAACCGAGTTGAGTAAGCACAGTTAACACGAAGAAACGACTCTTCTCGTTCCCCTCCTTCAACTCCTTGACCAAAATCGGCACGGCGGCTTTCGCCGGGATCGGATCGGGAGACGCGGCTGTCGATTTTCGCCCGAAGGCGGCGACCGCCTCGCTCATCATGTTCGGCTGACCTTTGTCATCACTGAAGGAATTGCCCTGTTCGCGTGCCAGTTCGAGAATCGTCTCGGTGGCTTCCTTGGCGTAGCCGTTCGCCGCGAAGATGGCCAACGCCTTGATGGCCTCGGTGCGGTGATCGTGACTCAATTCGGTTCGCAGACTATCCTTCCACTGGTCGAACGATTTGCCCTGAAGGCGAAGTCTGTCGCGCGAAACGGCGGGCTTCTTGAGCTTCTCTTCGACCGACGGCGGGGGCTCGGTCGCCGGGCCCATGCCAGGCATTCCACCGCCGATGCCCGGGGCCATTCCGGGCGACGGGGCGACCGTGGAGCCGCCCTGGTTGTGGTGGGGCACGATGTAATCAGCCTTGTCCGGAGACTCGTAGGGGGACTCGGCTTCGCTGGTCGGTGTAGGCACGTCGGTTGACGAGTACCCGGGCCCGCCGGTTGTGTCGCTCGCGGACGCCTTCCGCTCAATCGGTGTCAACTCCCCAGGCTCCCGTACTGGACCCTCGATTGGGAACGAGCAACTGTCCGACGCTTCGGCGCCTTCATCGCTCCTCACTTTGACGCTGCACTGTGCCTGCTTGGTCGCTCTGATGTTCTCGGACACGAATCGATAGATGACGGTCTCCATGGGGCCCAGCGAGTCAATCTTCCAGACGAGCGAGCCATCGCGTTCCGTATAGCCTGGACTGGCAAGTATAGGACGCATACATTCGTCATAGCGGACGTCTACCTCGACGTTAGTGAAGGTCGTCGACGTCCAGTTTCTGAGTTGTATTGCGGATTCCGACTTGCCTCCGACTCGCTGAGACGCAGCGGTACGGATGCTAAGCCGCAGCGGTGTTGCCACGCTCTTCGCAAAGTAACGCGTCATGTCGTCCTCGTCCTCCACGAAATCGGCTTCAGCGATCTTCCACGCCGGCTCACCGCCCCGCGGCGCTTCGTTTGCTTCGTGCAAGGTTAGGCACAGCCAGAACCGTTCTCCGTTGGCCTTGACCGCCACGGTACCGATTCCGGCTCGAAAGACTTTGCCTGCCTGCGCGGACTTGACCAATTTGGCCTGCGAGAAATCCATGCCACCCGCCAGCTTGGGCAACTCGCGCCGCTTGCTCTCCTTGAAATCCTTGCTCAGCATGGCCAGGGCATCGTCGGTCTTGCCGTCGGCCAGCGCGGCGACAAATGCCTTGGCTGCCGTTTCACTTGCTGACTCCGCGACTCTTGGGGCCTCAACCGTCGCCGGGCCCATGCCAGGCATCCCACCGCCCCTGACCGGGCCCATTCCGCCCGTCGGGCCACCCATGGGGCCCGCCATGCCGCCACCCATCATTCCAGGTCCTCCCATTCCCATACCGAGGCCCGGCTCTGGCCTCGGCCCCAAATCGCGAAGCAATTCCTCGGCCGCGCGGCGGAGATTCGCGTCCGTGCTTCTCGCCGCCGATTCGATAAGGGAATAGATTTGGTCGAATGCCGGGGTAGAACCTCGGAGTCCACCGAATGCGCTGGGTCGTGAATCCAGCCGCGCTAGGATTTCCGGACGCACCTTCAAGTCGGTCTCGGCGTAGGCCAGAATCAGCCGGTTCATAAGCCGTTGCACTAGCGTGGCGTGCTCGGCGGACACCGGGGCGTTTGTGCTCTCGGCGTGGAAATCGCGCAGGAAGTCAGCCACGTGGCGAATCGCCCAGTCGCGCACGCCCGGTTTGGCGTGGTCGAGACATCGTTCGACGACGCGAAGGACGCCGCGATAACCCGGGGCTATCTCCAGCTCAACCACGACTTCCGCAATGGTTGTTGACAGAACTACTTTCCGAATGAAAGGCGACGCCGGAAGGCTTGGGAGTTCTTTGTTGTTGTTGACCAACTCGTCCAGAAAGTCGGCCGTCGCGTCGCCCGATGGATCGAGTTTGATCAAGACGAAGAACGTCATGTAGCGTGCGTCCGCGTTCGGCTGGCTCCGCGCGAGCTGGGCCAAGGCCGCCGTCGCCTCGGGCGACCGCTCGCCAATCTGGTCGAGCAAACCGAGCACAAACACGATGCTCTTGGCATTGCCTGCGCGAAGCTCGCGAAACAGAACGGGCAGGCTTTCGTCTCGCGGTAGTACACCATACCCCGGGCCGAATCCGTCGATGAATGCGGTCCTGGCGAGTTGGACTAGCTCACTGGATAGCTGAGACTCCGGCGATTCACCCATCGGCCCCATCGGTCCCGCCGGTCCCATTGGCCCCACGCCCCCTGGACCCATCATTGGACCCATCGGGCCGCCCATTCCCATCGGTGGTGACGGCTCGGGCTTATTCGGATCCGGTCCGTGCTGGCGGATCAGCAGCAGAATCTGTTCGGTCGCCTCGCGGCCATAACCCCGCGAACCGAAAGCGGTGAAGGTCTGGACCAACGAAAGGGCCTGTTCCTGGTCGACGCCCTTGGCGACACGTTGTTTCCACTCGTCAAACGTCTTCCCCTCGTAGCGAAGCGCGCGACGGGTTGGGTTGATGGTTTCCTTGGCATCGGGTTGTCGAGCCGTGTCGCCTGGCTTCTGATCGTCGTTGCCGACTTCTGCCACGGCCGAGGGCGACTGTTGAACGTCGTTCGCGTCATGTAGAACAACCGCCCCCGGTTGTTGCGCGTCGTTCGGCGTTTCCTCCACAGCCGAGGGCGGCTGTGCTACATCGGTGTTGGGCTTTGCCACCAGGTCGATTCGCACAAGGCAGAAAGCCACGAGCACCGCGGCCAAAACGGTCAAGACAAGCTTCTTCATGATCGAATCCTTTGCGTTTGAATCGGCAAGTAGTCTCCGCACGCGGGCCGACAGGTTCCATCGGCTCATCGAAGGATGGCACGATCCGCCGCCCAGCGACGCCTCGGCCAGCGCGAGCAACGTTCGAGCGTACTCGGTTTGCGGCGTGTGCCCGGCGACGGCCGCCTCGTCGCACGCCCATTCGGCCGCTTCCTCGAAACGCCGCGCGGCCAGCCAGGCTGCCGGGTTGAACCAATGCGGAAGCGCCAAGAGCCGCACGGCCAGCGATTTCCACACGTCGCCCCGCTGGTAGTGGGCCAACTCGTGACGCATGATCCCCAGCCGGGCCGATTCGCCCAGCGAACCCCAAAGCTCGGCCGGCACGACCAACTCGTACCCGTCGGGCCACCGGCACAACAGCGGCC
>DOEZ01000326.1 GCA_003532715.1 Planctomycetaceae bacterium | reverse complement strand
CCAGTGGACGACCGGGTTGGGCAGAGTGGGGCTGGGGGGGTCGGGAGGCGTGATAATCGGGTTCGTCGACGTGACCGTTCGTCCCGTGCCCTCATTGTAGAGATAGGCAATCTCGTTGGCGTTAAGGGCCCGATTCCAAATGGCCGTGTCATCCATCTTGCCGTCCCAGGCATAACGATCAGCCGGTGTAGCGGCTCCCGGATCCGCCATCTCGTAACCCATACTGGCGTAT
Organism: Planctomycetaceae bacterium; assembly: GCA_003532715.1. Classification (GTDB taxonomy): domain Bacteria; phylum Planctomycetota; class Planctomycetia; order Pirellulales; family Thermoguttaceae; genus UBA11386. Next base: position 7,570 of record DOEZ01000326.1, on the reverse strand, counting down.
TGGCCCACTCGGAGTTTTTCACCAACCGCATTGAGTCCAACCGTGCTCATCAACTGCCCGTCGCAATACATTTTCACATAGGTTCCGTCGAAGGTTCCCACGACATGGTGCCAGGTGTTCAGGGTCAGATTGGCCTGATCGACACCTGCTCGCGCATATCCTACCTGAATATCACCCCAGACGCTTGGGGTTTCGCCGGGCAGCGGGTCACGGACGCTGGTCACCTTCATCCGGATCTCTTTTCGTGTTCGGTCCAAGTACATGCCATAGCCGTCAGCCAGCGAGTCATAAATTCCCACAAATGCCTCGGGCTGAAACTCGGGCATGGTGGGCAAATAGACCCACGTCGATAGGGTCACGGCGTTCGTGGCGATGTCGAGTGACGCGGGATTGCCGATGGCAACGCCGTCCGGAGTCCCCCAATAGTCATAGTGGTCGAATCCGCCATTGAACTTGCCCGTGGCCCATGTGCCGCCAGTGACGGTTCCATTGGCCCCGCCAATACTATCGGCAACCGTCGTGCCGACGCCTTCATCGAACGCCCAATAGCCGATGAGCCCGTCCTGTAGCGCGACGTCGGCGGTCGCCGAACTGGCTAACGCCAAGCCAGCCAGCGCCAGGGCCATGAGGCCCAATCGCATCTTCTTGAATAATCGGTTCATCATTGTCTACCTCCGAAAGGTCACAAAATGTGGAAACGAAAAGTTGTCTAGGGACGAATTGTCCAAGACCACCGTGTATCAAAGTGGCACAACCGCCCTCGCGCGTGTGGAATCACTCGAGGCACCCCCCGGTGAACNNTCTTCAACCTCCCTGCACTATCATCAGAGGCCCCGCGGCGCTCCATGAGGGCGCCGCGGGGCGATTAGGTCTGACAACAAAACTCGGTTAGTCCGCGGCTCTCCGCCGAAGTCCGGCGAACAACAACAGACCCGAAATCAACAACGCCACCGCACCCGGTTCGGGAATCGCATAGACCGCGGCGACCTGATCGGGCGTCAGAGCCACGTCGTAGATGCGAAGTTCATCGAACGAGGCGACGGCGTATTCATTTCCATTGTTGCCGCCGCCGAGATAGAAGTGGCTGCCAGGCGCGATCAGTTTTCCATCGCCGCCCATGACGAACTCACCGTTGATGTACAGGTTGACGGCTGCTTTCGCGGCACCGAGCGTCTTCTCCCAGGTAGCCGTCACGTGATACCACTCGCCCGTGCCGCCAATTTCATTGAGGCTCGTTTGGGCAATAGCGTCTTCGATCCGCCATTGCATCACACCCGTGCCTCGAATCCACATTTCCCAGTCGTTTCCGTCAACCGAGTTGTCGAAGATCCCCATGTGATCAAAGAAATTAACGTTTGGCTTGCACCAAAAACTGATGGAGCCGTTTTCAGTCATGACGTAGGGCGTGCTGACGAAATGGCCGTCGGTGAAGTGCCCATTGCCGTCGTTGTCCAACCGCAGGGCTTGACCGATGGGACCGGGCTCGTAGCTGTATCCGCCGCGCGTACCTTGGACGATCGTGCCGTCATATGCACTTCCACCCGTGCCCGAATTCAGCACGTTGCCTTCAAAGCCCATGCGTACGACCGGTACAGGCATGGCGGGTCCCGGGGGAGGCGTGATGATCGGATTTGACTCTGTCACGGTCCGGCCGACGCCGGCGTTGTACAGATACAGAATCTCATCTGCATTAATCGCTCGATTCCAGATGGCCATTTCGTCCAATGCTCCATTCAGGTAGCCTTGGTTGGGCTGGAGGACGCCTGAAGCATTCGGTGCCTCGGGCTGATAGCCAATTCCGGCAACCTGGCCCGATTGCACTTGGGTGCCGCCGGCCTTGCTAACCCCAACCGTGTCCATCAACTGACCGTCATAATATAATCGGCCAAACGCGCCGTCAAAGGTTCCAACGACGTGATGCCAATCCGTTATATCGAACTGACTCGTGTCAGCGGCACCGGGGCGCGTCGCGCCAACATACACATTGGAGCTATCGGCGGAATTGACTTTCATGCGGATTTCGTTGGCGCTTTTGTCGACATACATGACGTAGCCGTCCAACAACGAGTCAAATATGCCGGTGAAGGCCGAACCGGCACCCGATGGCAAGACGCCCAGCTTGACCCAGGCCGAGATCGTGCATGCATTTGTGCCCAGATCGAGCGATGTCGGGGCACCGACCAGAACACCGTCGGTCGTGCCATTGAAACTCAATGCGCCGCCGAGCAAGCCCGTGGTCCAGGTGCCGCCGATGAGCGTGGCGTTGTCTCCGCCGATCGTATCGGCAACGGTCGTACCAGCGCCTTCGTCGAACGACCAATAAGCGACCAAGCCGCCCTGTAGCGCGGGGTCGACCGCGACGGCCGGCACGGCCATGAGGACGACAGTGACGACAATCGCCGCCGGTCCTAAACGTAGTAACCTAATCATGTTGACTCTCCTTCGAAGGTGTTGTGAAAAAGAAAACTTGTCCTTGAACACAAACGTGCTTGCAGCACGGTGATACGGTAAGCCTCTTCTTGGCCTGGAGCGAATTCCAAAAAATCGCTTGTGGGACAGCTCTCCTCGGCCGTCTCGCGCAGTTCAACACAACCGAGGTCGGTCGTGCCGCATCTTGAAACATTCTCCGATCGCCATTGCCTCTTGACTAGGTTCCGACGAGAATCCGGTTACGATTTGAAAGTCTCTGCTTCCTCCCCGTCGCGGCGGCAATCATCATCGCCGCGACAACGTATATGAACATCGCTGGTTCGGGCACTTCGACGGCGTGCAACTCGCCGACGCCGTGTCCCCAGTTTGCCGCCAAAATGGCCGCGTCGGAAGCATCGACTCGGCCGTCGTCGTTGAAGTCGCCCATCAGCCGATTCGCCCCGGTCGCGCCCCAGTTTTCGGCGAGCCGACTCGCGTCGACGTCGTCGACCCGGCCGTCGCCGTTGGCGTCGCCCGGAACGCCGACTTCCTTGTGAAAGAAGATGGCCGCGATTTCGTCAGTCGCGAGAATCGTGTCATAAACGCGAAAATCATCGAAGCTCGCGTTGGCAAACACGTTGCCCGGATTGCCGCCGCCGATGTACAGCGTATTGCCCGGCGCGACCCACGCGCCTTCATCAATGTCTCGCAGCAATCCGTCAACGTAGAGATTCAGCACGGCATCGCTGCCCGCCTTGAACCAAGTGATGGCCAGATGGTGCCAGGCGAGCGGCTGGTCGAGCAGATTCATGTCAAAGTAAGCGGTGCTGTCGTCCTCCAATCGGAACGTCAGCAGACCGCTGCTATTGACGAACATCTCCCAGTCGTCTTGGTCGGAGACGTTGTCAAAAAGCGTCTGGTCACCGTAGAACGAGTCGGGTTTGCACCAGAAGCTGATCGTGCCGGCGTCGGCCAGTGTCACGGGCACGGCCACGGCGTCGCCTCCCGAGTCTGAAATCGGGTTGTGCAGGTGAAGCGCCTGTCCGTTGACACCCGGTTCGTAGTCGCGGTATCCCGAGGAGCCGTCGACCCACTGGCCGTTGAGCGCGGCGCCGCCCGAGCCCCAGTTGCCCAGGCCGCCCTCGAATTCAAGCCGGACGACCGGGTCGACGGTCTGGACCGCCAAGTTGGAGTCGAGCACGGTTCGCCCGGCTCCTCCATTATGCAGATACTTGATTTCCGCCTCACCCAAGGCGCGACCCCAGACGGTCGTTTCGTCGATAATCCCCTTGAAGAACCCATTGAGGGCCGTGCCATTGCTGCCAAAGAAGGCGTTTTGCAGGCCGACGCCGCCGACCAATCCGTCGGACCCAACGGCATCGTCGTCGGCATGGACGTCGATGAGATTTCCGTCGAGGTAGATCCGAGCCACGCCCGCGCCTCCGTCATAAACCCCGGTGACCAGATGCCAGTTGGTCGTGTCGAGTTGAGCGCCGGGGATGCCGGGCCGGGCGGCCGCGCCGGCGGTCACCTTGAAACGCAGCTCGTTGTTCGTCTTGTCGAGATAGAACACGTAGGTGTCCTGGTTCGAATCGTAGATGGATCCGTAACCGTAAGGCATATTCGATGGCAGTGCGTCGAGCTTGACCCAGGCGGCAAGCGTCACGGCATTGGATAACGGAACAGTCTCGACGGCCGCGGGCACCGTGGCGTAGTCGTTGCCGCTTCCCGCGAACTTCAGCGCACCGCCGAGCTTGGCGTTGGGAGCGGTTTGCCAGCTTTCGGGAACGGCAAAGTTCGGCCCCAACGTGGCATCGACGCCGTTGACCCCGTCGGCCACGGTGGTCGGCGCGCCGCCGCCCAGCGCGTCGTCGAAGGTCCAGTTCATCATCAGGCCGTCGTGGAGCCTGCGAGGCAACCCCTCGCCCGGCACGGGCGGCGGCTGATTCAAGACCGAGGAAGCCAGCGCGGGATGATCGGTTACGATTCCGTCGACGCCCATGCGTTCGAGGTTCAACATGGTCGCCACGTTATTGACGGTCCAGGCGTAGACCTGGATGCCCGCCGCGTGCGCGGCGGCGACGCCGGCCGCCGTGATGCCCGGATAGTACCACGAAACCTTGTCGATGCACGACGGCAGGGAAGGCAACTGGCTGAGAAGGTCGCCGGAGCCCAAGGCAACGAACGTGAAATCGTCGTCGAGCGCCGCGAGGCCCTCGATGAAGTTACCGGTTCCGCTCCAGCTAAACGAGTGAATTTCGATCTGGTTCCGGTACGGCTGGATGTGGGGGAGATACTGCTGCGGCGTACCCGACTTGATGTCGAGGCACGCCACCATCCCGCCGGCGAACGTCGCGTCGAACTGCTCCTGGAGCGTCGGCACCTTCTCCCCGGCGAACGCGGGCGAGAACCATGAGCCCGCATCCAGTTGGCGAATCTCGGCCAGCGTCATGTTGGCGACAAGGCGGTCGACGCCGGTGGTGCGCTTGACGTTGGCGTCATGCATCATGATGATCGCGCCGTCGCTGGTGACGCGAGGGTCGCACTCGACGCCCCAGGCATCCCCGTAGGCCGCCTCGACGGCCGCGACCGTGTTTTCCGGAGCGATGGCCGAGGCGCCGCGGTGGCCGATCGAGACAACCACGGCGCGAGCCGGCGCGGCGTCGGCGAGAACCAGGGCGGGCACCAGGGCCGACACGGCGGCTAAGAACAGGCGGCGANNGTCGGGTTTCAAGGCCTTTGGCGAAGCAGCGCATCATACTTGCACTTCTCTCTCACGATGCCGTTCTTAACGAAAAACACCCGCGATCCCTAACACTTCCTTCCATCTACTTCAGCAACGATTTGTCAACGACGTCGCCATCGTCGCGGACGCCCAGGCGACGGTGCAACTCCAAGTCGATTTCATAGGAAATCGTGTGAATCGAGCCGTCGCAGAAGACCATGTTGAACCCGCCCGGATGGGCGCTGCCGAAGGCAATGTAATCCGTACTGCCGTCCCTATCCCATTTGGGCGGGTAGTTTTGATGTACCGACGCGTGAAAATCGCGATTGTAGCCGGTGTAAGCGTGTTCGTTGTCGCAATAGCTGAACATGCCCGAATCCTTATCCCAACTGCCGGCATACGCTACCGGTGGCAGAAACTTCTCGCCTACCATGTAGCAGTTGCTCGTACCGTCGGTGACATCAACGCTCGATACGGTGCTTCGATAGTAACAGATTCCGTCATAGTACTTATTGTCGCTCCATCGATTCTCGGCGTCCGCAAGGCGAATCTCGGGATAGGATTTCGGCGCGTAATTTCTCGAGTCGTCCCACGAGTCGCTGATGTTGCCGACGTTGGCGGCGTAGTCGCATTTGCCGACCGCGTTTCCAGCGGGCATCCGCGCGTTGACCTGCTCGGCGTGCAGGTATGACTTGGGAGGATTGGCAACCGCCGGCCGCCGTGTCGGACAATAGTAGGTCGCAACCGGAATCGCAATCATCTCCGTAAGTACCATGATTTTGGTGGTTACGGGCCGCCTGGCCGCCATGTTGTACATGTCGCTTTGTTCAATGTAGGGCAAGATGTTAAAAGGCCAGCTTCCTGGTTGGCTGGTGCCAAATCCCATGTCGGGGTCGCCGACCCAGGTCCATTTCCATCCGCCCGTCGGATAATGGCCGTGAGTCGAGTCATGCATGGCAAAGGCGGTTCCGATCTGCTTGAGATTATTTGCGCACTGCGATCGGCGTGCCGCCTCGCGCGCCGCCTGAATGGCGGGCAACAGTAGGGCGATCAGAATCCCGATGATCGCGATGACGACAAGCAACTCGACGAGCGTGAAGCCTCGTCGACCAACTTCTCGCGAAAACATATTGTTCGTGCTCGCCATTCTTGTCTCCCTTATGTCCGATCTGGCGAACTGTGGTCAACGGCTCGCCGCACGACTCGCCAATTCCTTTACTCTATTCGTTTGCATCGAGCAAACCGATTTGTTTCGCCCCTGTTTCATCACTCTCGCCGCTTATCTCCCACTTTCCCAACCTCCGCCATCGCCTTCTTTCGCAGCGCAACCGCGACGTCGGGCCGATCCGTCGTGATTCCCTCCACGCCCCAGCGCATCAAGGCTTCCATGACCGCCGGATCGTTAACGGTGTAGACCCAAACGACGATGTTCCTTTGCTTCAACTCGGCCACGATCTCGCGCGAGAGCAACGAGTATCCCAGGTCGAGAATATTGGTCTTGTATTCCGCTGCTTGATGAGCCAGCCAGTCGGCACGCTCGCTCGGTGTTCCGCCTAACCTGTCGCCATACAGCCAAGCGCTAGGCAAACGAGGCTCGATCTCTCGCGCCTCGCGAATGACTTCGGCGTTGAACGAGATGATGGCGGCCTCTTCGAGCATGTCGGCGTCGCGGATGGCTTGGACGACCCGTTCGGTGATGTCATCGACCTTGATCTCGACCACGGCCAAGCAGTCGGTGCCCTTGTGCTTGGCCAGTATCTCGTCGAGCGTCGGAACTCGCTCGCCGGCGAACTTTTTGTGTTTCCATGAGCCGGCGTCAAGCCCGCGCAATTCGGCCAGGGTCAGGTCGGCGACGTCTCCCTTGCCATCGGTCGTCCGATCGACGCTCGCGTCGTGCATTGCGACGATGTGGCCGTCTTTCGAGATTCGCACGTCGCATTCAGCGCCGCAGGCGCCGGCGCGAATCGCGCGGTCGATCGAGGCCAACGTGTTTTCGGGCCCCACGGCGGAATATCCGCGGTGGGCGATCACGTCAAAGGGTTTCAAGGGCATTTCGCTCAACCGGGGCGAGGAGGGCAGACGACGAACGACGAAATCATCGAACCGCGCGATGCATCCGCTGGCGGCCAGGCCAATTCGCCCCGTTTCAAGATCGACGCAGTAGGCGTTTTCGATCACGCGCCGGCCGTCGACGAACATCTCGACATCGGTCCCGCGAGCAACAACCCGCAACCGGCGAGCAACACCGAGTTGACAATCTTCTTTCAGGCGTCCCTCTGCGCGAACACTCCACTGCTTAGCGCTGGTTCGCACGGCGAACTCGGCGCCGCCGCGCTGCGAACAGGCGAACCGAAGACAAAACTGGGACCAGGGGGTTTTGCCGGCCGCTTCCGAACGGAACACAACCGCCAGCCAACGAGAATCGTTCCGAACCTG
>DOEZ01000441.1:3612-3817 GCA_003532715.1 Planctomycetaceae bacterium | reverse complement strand
CGCCTCCGGGCTACGTCGGCTACGAAGAAGGTGGACAGCTTACCGAGAAGATTCGCCGGCGGCCGTATTCGGTCGTACTGCTCGATGAAATCGAGAAGGCCCATCCCGACGTCTTCAACATGCTGTTGCAGGTCATGGAAGAAGGCCGCTTGACGGACAGCTTCGGCCGCAACGTCGATTTCCGGAACACGATTCTGATCATGAC
>DOEZ01000441.1:0-3556 GCA_003532715.1 Planctomycetaceae bacterium | reverse complement strand
CCGAATTCCTCAACCGCGTCGACGACGTGATCGTGTTCCGCCACTTGACGGAGAACGACCTGGGCGAGGTCATCGAACTCGAACTGGGCAAGGTTCGCCAACGATTGAAGGAGCGCGGACTGGCGTTGATTTTGTCGGACGAAGCAAAGGCAATGCTGATCAAGAAGGGATCGAATCTCGATTTCGGCGCGCGTCCGCTTCGGCGGGCCATCGAAAACCAAGTCGAGGATCCGCTCTCCGAGGAACTGCTCAAGGGCGAGTTCCAGGGCGACGACACGATCACGGTCGACACGAAGACGGTCGGCACGAAGACCCAGTTGGTCTTCGTCGGAAGCAAGCAGCGCGATGCGGTCGGCGATCCACCCCCGGTCGGAGCCGCCGCGCACGGCCACTCGTCCGAGGAGCAGTCGCACGACTAGACGGGCGATTTAGAGTATGTCTCGGCTGCGCCCAGCCCAGGAATGCGGGAAGCGATACTCTAGACCGAAGTCGAGGCCGACGCGATCGTACTGGTTGAAGTACAAGTTCGACTCGTTGTTGTCGATGACGACGTCCATTGTCAAGAACAGCCGTGAGCTGAGCGGGTAAAGGAGCCTGCCGTAGATGGCAAGTTCCTTGTCGTAACGCCGGATTCCCAGAATCGAATTCGGATTCAGGTAGTCGCGCAGATGCAGTTCGGCGTTGAGGCTGAACTGCATGTCCGCGACGGGCAGATTCCAGATCACCGAGCTTAGGATGCAGTGTCCGGTGTAGTCGTAATCGCTTCCTTCGCAGTTGTTTGTCTGGTACTGATACCCGAGCGTCACCATCATGTTGCGGTCGCGCCCGAGCCTTCTTCTGCCGGTGACTCCGAGCCTGCCCAGTTGTGAATCCAGGTCAAGAGGCGTGCCGTCGAACGCGCCCTGCCCGTGATAATTGTGGCTGGTGTATTCTCCATAGAGGACCGTCGAAGCGAGGTCATTGTGGAGAAACGTCACAAAGGGATGCAGGACGGGAGCCGTCAAAAAGCTCTCGCCGCCCACGAGCATGTAGTCGTAGTCAACTCGCATGCCCGCGTAGGTGGGCGTGTCGAGCCAGTAACCCCTTTGCCGGTAGAGCAAGGAGAGATCGTTGCTGGTGACGTCCACGTAATGCGCGTGATAGTTCTCGGTGTCGTAGAGCGAGTAGATCAAGGTCAAGTCGGAGTTATACGACCGCGCCAGGTCATAACCGATATCGACCGTATAGCGATTGCCCCACGTGGCGGGGGCGGCTATGGGAATGCCCACGGCGTTGAAGGTCGGAAGCACGCCCGGGTCGCTGTCGTAGCGCATCGTCGCGCCGGCCGATCCGCGAAGATACTCGCGCGAAGCCAGGTAGCGCTCGACATCGCACAGACTCTCTCTTGCGGCCGATTGCAGATGGGGGTCTTGCGATTCGCGAAGCACGCTGCTGTAGTAGCATCGTGCTTCGTTGAGCAAGTCGAGCTCGCCGAACGCTTCGCCGATTGCAAGATACTTGGAGTGCTTCAGGTATTCGGTCGGCGACGGCGTGCATAGCATGGTGTCCAGCGCGCAAATCGGGTACCCGCACCGAAGATATTGACGGCCTCTCTCGTAAGCGGGGTCGATTGCCGCGGCCTCGGAAGCGTCTTCCTGGGTCGAGAGCGGGTCCGTGAAGGCCGCGACGTCGGGCGTCTCGAACGCCACGCCGACGCACGCGGTCGACTTCTGATCGGCCCGCGTTCCCGTCGCCTGGACGGCCGCATTGGGCGTCGCGAGTTCGGATGCCGGGGCGCTCGCTTCGGAAACGGTCGTTTCGGACGAATTGCTCGGCTCCGTCTTGACGTCGCGCGGTGCGTCTCGCAGGACGATCTTCAACGGCACTTGGCCGCCCTGGGCAGCGCCCGACAAGTCGGCGGTTTCCGCCGCGGATTCCGTCTGCCCGACTACCACGAACGTCGTTCGCAACTCTTCCTTGGCGAAGGCCATGCCTCCGGTCATCAGAAATGTGATCGAGAACAGAACGGTTGTCCGTCGCATGGCTCGCGAAGCAAAACGAGTATTGAACATCGGATTGACTTCCTTGTGCGTGACTTGCCTTTGGACGCCTTGTCCAACGGCTCCACAAACTCCGCCGCGACATCATCCGTCGTCGGTCTTCTTGGTCGAAGCGGATCGGCGTGGCGAGCCCGTCCGCACGGACCATCCAATTTCGTCATCGGCGCGTCTTGTCAGGCGGCTTAACCCACATGGGCGGAAGCGGGGTGTCCTGGTCCGACCCAGGCGTGATGACCGATAGAATCGTCAGATTCACCGTGACCGTGGAGGGTGGAGATTGCGACATATCTTGCCCAATCGATACGACTGTTCCCCTGGACGAATAAACGCCTCACGGCAGGCCGTTCGCGGCGGGAAATCCGCACCAGCCGAGTCAGACCTGCTGGATGGTGAGCGGCCGATCGAGGTTCACGACGATCCTCGCAACCCAGTTCGACTCGGACACGTAGGTCTGGATTTGCCGCGGAATGGCGTTCTTAGCCACGAATAGAGAAGAAGTCTCGTGGCGAAAGGTCGTCGCCAGGCAGATATTGGGGCGAGCTTCGCCGCCGTCGTGGTCGGGCGGCTCGAACGACCGAGTAACCTCGACGGAGCGATATCCGAAGAACGGGTCATTGATATCGAGCAACAGCTTGGCCCAGGCGCGGAGCATGGGGTGAAGGTCGACCACGTCGTGCCAGTGCGTGCGAGGATTCGCAATAAAGGGAACCCGGCCGAGACCCAGCCACAGCCAGTACAGCACGCCCGGCCCTCCCTCATGGTCGAATGCGTGGAAGACCTGGTCTTGCACGGAAGCCGTGAGCCGGTTGCCCGCGCTCGATTCGAATACATAGCTCCCGAAATGGTCCACCCGACAGGAGATGGTCTCGTGCGACTCGTGGTCGAGATATTGCAGGCGGTAGGTATACTCGCGCCGCGAGATGTTGTCGAAATACTTGGCGATTCGGCTATCGATAATCGCCGCCTGGACCCTTGCGTCTTCGGCGGGGATGCCGGCAACGTGGTAGACGGATTCGCCGTCACTGCGTTCGACGTAATGCCGAAGTCGAAAGGGAACGGTGGTGGCGCCCACTTGGGCCGTGGTCTGCACCTGCACGTGCAAGTGGGGAACGGGCGAGCGTCCCGAGTTTCCGCAATAGCCGACGGCGTCACCCGGCTTGACGCGCTGCCCCTCCTTCACGCAAAGGGAGCGATTTCGGAGATGGCACAGTTTCACGTACTGGCCCGTATCGAGCCGGAGTATGACGAGGTTTCCCCAGGGGTTGGCGAAATTATTCGACCCCGGCGGTCGGTCGGCAATGTGGTCGACCGTCTTGAAAACCGTGCCCATCGCGGGCGACAGAACGGGCGTGTTGAAGGTGTAGAAATTATCGAGCCTTTGGGGCGAGCCCGAATAACGACGGCCGGAACCGTCCATGACTTCGAAGTCCAGGGCATGCCTCCACTCGCCTTGGTGCGTGAAGCGGCCGTCGAATCCCTGGGTGACTACCCACTCGCCCGAAAAAGGGCAGAGAATG
>DOEZ01000112.1 GCA_003532715.1 Planctomycetaceae bacterium | reverse complement strand
GATGACCGCGGGCCAACTCGTCGTCATGCCCGCCGGCGTGCCCCACGCGGTCCGTGCCGTCGAGCGATTCAAGATGCTCCTGACGATGATCCGGTCATAGCGGGGGGCCTTGCGAGACCGTGTCGCGTGGCGGCGCAACATTGACGGGGCTTCGAGAAGACGCATAATGGGGGCCATGCCCCTCCTTGTTCCGTTCCTTCTTCGTGGAGCCCCTGCCATGAACGTCCGCCCCCAAGCAACACCTCGTCTCCGCGTCCTTTGCATCAAAATCGCCGCCGTCGCGATTCTCGTCGCGCTGGCCGCCGCGCTGTCGCCTTCCGGCCTCGCCGCGGCCGAAAAGCAGTGGTACAAAGGCCACACGCATTGCCATTCGCTCTGGAGCGACGGCGACCAGTTCCCCGAGTTGGTGCTCGACTGGTACAAGAGTCGCGGTTACGACTTCGCCTGCCTGAGCGATCATAACGTCCTGATGGAGGACGCCCGCTGGTATCCGTTGAATCACGAGAAACGGCCGGTCACGCCCAAGATGCTCGACCAGTGTCGCGGACGTTTCGGTGAGGGATGGCTCGAACTTCGCGGCGAGGGCGACGGCCGCGAGGTGCGACTGAAAACCTACGAGGAGATACGCAAGACGCTCGAAGAGCCCGGCAAATTCCTCATGATCCAAGCCGAGGAAGTCACCGGCAAGTGCAAGCAAAAAGAGGTCCACGTCAATGCGATCAACCTGGTTGAACTGGTCGAACCACGGACGGAACGAACCGTGATCGAGACTATCCAGGCCGATTTGGCTGCGGTGCGTCGCCAAGCCGAAGTCACGGGCCGCCGCATCCTTGCCCACGTGAATCATCCGAATTGGCGCCGATACGATATCACGGCTTTCGATCTGGCCGAGGCGATCGACGTCCGATTCTTCGAGCTGTGCAACAATTGCCACGACATCAACAATCTGGGCGATGCGACGCACCCCAGCAGCGAAAAACTCTGGGACATCGCCAACACGATTCGCCTGACCAAGCTCCAGGCGCCGGTCATTTTCGGCGTGGGCAGCGACGACACACACCACTATCACGTGCTGAACCCCGAGAATGCGAATCCGGGCCGTGCCTGGATCGTCGTCCGCGCCGAGAAGCTGGAGATTGAACCCTTGCTGGCCGCCATGGAGCAAGGTGATTTCTACGCCTCGACCGGCGTCGTGCTCAAGGATCTCCAATGGAATCCCGACCGGAGAACCCTCCAGATCGAGGTCGATCCGAAACCGGGCGTCCAGTATGTCATCGAATTCGTCGGCACCACTGGCGATGCCGATCCGACGGGCTGCGACACGGCCAAGATCGGACAGGTATTGGCGCGACACCAGGGAACCAAGGCTGAGTACCAGATGAAGGACGACGAGCTTTACGTTCGGGCCGTGGTGCGAAGCGACCGGAAGCTCGACAACCCGCCGAGCAACTCGATCGACCTCGAAACGGCGTGGACGCAGCCGGTTGGCTGGGAGCGGTTCGTCACCAACCCGTAGGCACCCCCTCCAGGGGGTTATCTCGCCGAGTCATTCCGCGTGGTATGTTTTCCAGGAGTCTCGCGACCGGCCAAGACGCGTCCCGCGGTCGCGATCCGTTGTCTGGAGCGACGTCAATGAGACGCTTCTCGGGGTGAAGCATGAACAGCGTGCCGACGATTCGGGTGCGGAGCCCGCGGGCCAAGCCCATTCGCGGCGACGGGCGGTTCGTCCTCTACTGGATGACCGCGAACCGCCGCGTGCGCTGGAATTTCGCGCTGGAGTATGCCGTGGAGCGGTGCCGCGAACTGCGCCGTCCCCTGGTCGTTCTCGAAACGCTCGAAGGTGGCCGGCGTTGGTCCAGCACGAGGCATCACCATTTCGTCGTCCAAGGAATGCGGATCAACGCCGAACGGTTGCGAACGACATCGGCGCTGTATTATCCGTATCTGGCGAGCCGGCCGACCCAAGTTCAGAATCTCCTGGCGGCGCTGGGGCGTCATGCGTGTCTGGTCGTCTGCGACGACGCGCCGCTGCACGAACAGTCGCTCTCGCCGGACGAACTGGCCAGTGTTCTCTCGACGCCGTTGGCGGTCGTCGATTCCGTTGGGCTGCTTCCGATGCGACTTGCCGAGCGGGCCTATCCGACCGCGTACGCCTTTCGCCGCTTCGTCCAGCGAGTCCTGCCAGGCGAGTTATTGACCATGCCTCGAGCGAACCCGCTGTCGCGTGTCGAGTTGCCGTCGGCCGAGCCTTTACCGGGCTCGATCACGCAGCGTTGGCGGCCGGCGAACGAGCTGCTTCTGTCGAGCGAGCCGCGGCTGNNGAGCCGGTCGCGACGACCGGCGGCAGCCGGGCGGCCGAAGGCGCGCTTCGCCGTTTTGTTCGCGACCGGTTGGCCGACTACGCCCAGCGGCGAAACCACCCCGACGATCGGGTGACGAGCGAGTTGGCGCCGTACTTGCATTTTGGCCACATTTCGGCCCACCAGGCGTTCGACGCGATCGCGCGGAGCGAAGGCTGGTCGCCCGACCAGCTACGCGAAAAGGCCGACGGAAGTCGCGAGGGTTGGTGGGGAATGGGCGAGTCGGCCGAGGCGTTCTTGGATCAGTTGGTAACGTGGCGCGAGTTGGGCGTCAACTTCGCCGCGCACCACGCCGACCCGGCCGACTACGACTCGTTGCCCGACTGGGCCTTGGCGACGCTCAAGAAACACGCGAGGGATCGTCGGGAGCACGTCTATTCGCTCGAACAGTTCGAGCGGGCGGCGACGCACGATCCACTGTGGAACGCGGCCCAGACCGAATTGGTCCGCGAGGGGCGGATGCACAACTACTTGCGGATGCTTTGGGGCAAGAAGATACTCGAGTGGTCGGCCTCGCCGCGCGACGCGGCCGAAGTGATGGTCGAGTTGAACAACAAGTACGCCCTGGACGGGTGCGACCCGAATTCGTACTCGGGCATCTTCTGGGTGCTGGGGCGGTACGATCGGCCGTTCGGACCCGAGCGGCCCATTTTCGGCAAGATTCGCTACATGAGCAGTCTCAACACGGCCCGCAAGGTCCGTTTGAAGGAATACATGAAACGACTCGGCGAGATTGCGTGAGGTATTCGAGGAATAATCCATGGGTTTGTCTCGCGGGACCGGTTCTCTGATTCACGCGTACGTCGCATTGACGGCGACTCTGGCCGCGATGATCGGAGCGATGATGCTCTTCTTGTTTGCCGGCGAGCGGTTGACGACACATCAAGTTCCCTTGCTCGAGGCGACGACGACCATTGAAAGCGAGTTGGCCGAGGCCCATTTCTGGTTCGAGGACGTCCGCGCCGATCGTCCCGAGAGCATCCGTCAGGTGTTGCGGCATTTCGACGAAGCCCTATGGTACACCGAGGCGATCCTCCACGGAGGACAAAGGGAGGGCGAGGCATTTCCGCGGGCGAGCAAAGCGGAATTGCGGGCCGTTCTCGAAACACTTCGGGAGAGAATCCTTGCATCCCGAAAGAGCATAGAGACATACCATGGCGCCGGCGGCGACTCCGGCGACGGCGAGGACGCTCGTCGCCATAAAGTGATGTTTCGCGAACTCGCGACCCTCGCGGCCGACGCGGCGACGATCGTTCGCCTCGACATCGCCAGGCGATCCATGTTGCGTCAGCGTCTCCTTGCCGTCGTGATTGCAGGTTCGTTCCTGGCGGCCGTCTTTTTGGGGTTGGTGTTCTATCGTTACGAGGCTGGGCGACGCCACGCCGAACGAGAGCTGTGGCACGAAAAGGCTTACTCCGAGTCGGTGGTCGATAGCTTGCCCGGCGTCTTCTACCTGTTCGACCGCCAGGGCCGCATGTTGCGATGGAACCGCAATTTCGAGCGGATTACCGGGTACTCCGCGGATGAATTACGGGTCCGGGCGCCTTGGGATTTCTTCGAGGGAGCGGACCGGGAACACATCGCGCGCCAGGTCGAAATCGTCTTCGAGGCGGGCCAGGCCACGGCCGCCGCCGACCTCGTCACGAAGGACGGCCGCGCGATCCCCCACTATTTCACGGGCGAGCGAATCACACGCGACGAAGAACTGTTTCTCGTCGGCATGGGCATCGATGTTACCGAACAGAAGCGGGCAACCGAGAAAATCGAAGACCTTGCCAGGTTCCCCTCCGAAAACCCAAATCCGGTGATGCGAGCCGCCAGGGACGGGACCATTCTCTATGCCAATGTGGCCAGCGAGTTCCTTCTGAAATTCTGGGGCTGCAGCCGAGGCGGACGCTTGCCCGAGGAGTGGCGTCGGCTCGTCACCCAGGTCTTGAGCACGGGAGAGAGTCAATTATGGGAGGCGGATTGCGTGGATAAGGTCTACGCAATGACATGCGCCCCTCTACACAACGCCGAATGCGTCAATCTGTATGCGATGGACATTACCGATCGCAAGCGAGCCGAAGTGTCGCTGCGCGCCGTGCAGGACGAGTTGCTGGCGAGACAGACGCGCGAGAAGGAATTGGTCCAGGCCGAGCTGGAACAGGCGCGAGCCGAACTTGTCAAGAAAACGCGACTCGCGACACTCGGACAACTGACCGCAACGGTCAGCCACGAGATACGCAACCCATTGGGCAGTATTCGGACCGCCGTCTATTCCATCGCCCAGGAGGTCCGAGGCCACGGCCCCCTTGTCGACCGCGCTCTGGACCGCGCCGAACGGAATGTGCTCCGATGCGATCGGATCATCGAAGAGCTGCTCGATTACACGCGGGTTGGCGAATCGAAACCCGAGCCGACGCACGTCGACCGTTGGCTCGCCGAAGTGCTCGACGAGTATCCGTGGCCCGAAGGAATTGCCGTCACGCGCAACCTTGCCGGGAACACCGAGGTTCCGATCGATCGAGAACAATTGCGGCGATGCGTCGTCAATCTGGTGACGAACGCCTGCCAGGCGATGGAGGGCAGCGAATCGGGCAAGGCCGGCGTCACGGTCGAAACGGTCGTCGAAGGCCAGTGGCTCCGGGTGCGGATCCGAGACGCAGGGCGTGGAATCGCGCCGAAGGACATGGACAGAATCTTCGAGCCGTTCTACACTACCAAAGGGTTCGGCGTCGGGCTCGGATTGCCCATGGTCGAACAACTCATGCGGCAATTCGGCGGCGAAGTGAGTCTCGAAAGCGAAACCGGACGAGGCACTACCGCCACCTTGTCGTTGTCGTTGACCCGGAATAAGGAGTTCTGACATGGCCGCGGGACGAATTCTCATTGTCGACGACGATCGCGACTTCGCCGAGGGACTGGCCGATGTTCTGTTGCCGCGCGGCTTCGAGGTCGAACTGGCCTTCAGCGGCGAGGAAGCCCTAACCAAGTTCATTCACGGCGACTTCGACGTCACCTTCATGGACGTGCGGCTGCCTGGCAAGAACGGAGTCGAAAGCTTCCTGGAGATACGCGCGAGAAAGCCCCACGCGCGAGTCATCATGATGACTGGTTACAGCGTCGAGCAGCTCCTCGAACAGGCCGTCGCCGGGGGCGCCTGGGCCGTTTTGCACAAACCGCTCGGTCCGGAACGAGTTCTGCAACTGCTTCGCGACATCATCCCCGCCGGAATCCTGATTGCCGACGACGATCCCGACACCGTCCAAGGGATACGCGAGGTGCTGGAGAGCAAGGGCTATCGCGTGTACGCCGCCCGGGACGGACAAGAGGCGATCGACCGAGCACGCGAAGACGGCATCGACGTGCTGTTGCTCGATCTCCACATGCCGATCCTCGGCGGCCTGGAAGTCTACCTGGAACTGCGGCGTTTGGGCCTCGCGATTCCCACGATCATCGTCACCGCCTACGCACGCGAAGAAGCGGCCGCCTTGGACACACTGCGGTCGCTTTCGGTCGAAGGCGTCCTGCGCAAGCCGTTCAATCCGCGAGACCTCGTCGAGTTGATCGAATCACTCGTCCGTTGACAGGAAAATGACCCATGTCCGCCGTTATGCGAGCCCAGAATATCAACAAGACCGGCCAAACACGAGTGCTGATCGTCGAGGACGATCGCGATCAGGCCGAGGGTTTAGCCGACCTGCTCGAATCGCGGGGTTATGCATCGGCCGTCGTCCACGCCGTCGCGGCCGCGCGCGAGGCGTTCGACAAGTTCGATCCCCAAGTGGCGTTGATCGACCTACGCTTGGGCGATGAGAGCGGCATGGACCTCGTGCGGGAACTGCGAGAAGCGCGGCCCGACCTCCTTTGCGTCGTTGTCACGGCCCACGCCGATTTGGACAACACGGTCCGGTCGGTACAGTACCGGGTGTTCGATTTTCTCCGAAAACCGCTCGCCCCGGCGACCTTGTTGGCCTGTCTGGATCGCTGTGCGGAACAGATCTCGCTTCGCGACGCGAAACGCGAGGCCGAAGAGGCGCTCCGCCGGAGCACCAAGCAGTTGAAACGATTCAACCGTCTGGCCGTCGGCCGAGAACAGCGGATTCGAGAGCTGAAACGAGAGGTGAACGAGCTTTGCCGGACATTGGGCAAGGCCGAGCCGTTCGATTCCACGGCACTCGCGGCGGACGATTCGGAGCCCGTGCCGGTCGAAACGTTCCCGGGTCGCGAACCCCTCGCCGATGCCGCGCCGACGACCATCGAGCTTGCGAAGATCGTCGATCTGGAGCGAGTACGGTCCATTCTCGACGGCTTCTGCGACTCGGTCGGCATCGCGGCCGCCATTGTCGATCTGCGCGGCGAAGTGCTCGTCCGATCCCGCTGGCAGCCAATTTGCACCGACTATCACCGTGTTCACGATGCGACGCGCCGCGGCTGCATCGAAAGCGATACGGAGTTGTCGGTCCAACTCGCCGAGGGGAGGCAATACGT
>DOEZ01000361.1 GCA_003532715.1 Planctomycetaceae bacterium | reverse complement strand
TCACGCTGCTGGATGTCTTGCCGGTAATTGTCAAGTCCGACGGAGCTGCCAGCGCGTTGAGCGTCGGCTCGGGATTGAGGTCGCCCGTCACGCTCACGTCCGTGTAGGTCGCCGTATTGAGCCGTTTGTTGTTGACCGAACAGGTGGCGATGCCGATGTACACCGTCTCGCCCATCGTCACGGTCCGCGTGCCGAGCGTGGCCCACGATGTGCCGTCGGAGGAATATTGCGTCGTGAATGTATCTCCGCTGCGAGTCAGTTGCAGCCAATAGGGCGACTGGATCGACGACGACGAATCCGAACCGTTCGACGCGACGTTGCCGCCCGTCATGCCTCGGTAATACGAGTAGACGCCGGAACCCGGTCGCAAGTACAGGTTGACCATCGGCGAATCGACGTCGAGCGACTCTCGGATCATCACCCCCGCCTTGGCCGCAACGTCGGTGTTGGTCAGCGAGGCAACGCGAACCGTGATCGAGCCGTCGCCCTTGAGCGTCTGGTACAGGTATTGATAGGCATCGGCGACGCCGCTAATGTTGCCCGAGCCAGCCACCGTGAACGTCCCCGCTTCATGGCTCGAATAGCCGGGTACGCCGGTCAGGCCGATGTCGTCGGCGCTCCATCCGACCGGCAGCGGATCGACCCGCAGCAAATACTGCCCCAAATCGCCGTAATTCCCGTGACTCTCAACTGTCGCATAGTACGTGCCGGGAGCAAGGTCCAGCGTGAGAAACTGATCGTAGACCATCGTGTACGGAACGGCCCGGGGATCGCCGTCCTCGCTGGCGATCAGCACGCTATTCGAGTCGTACATCGACAGCTTCAGGTCCACTCCCGACGGGAAGTCGCGCCCGGCCGCGATCGCATATCGCCCGCCGGTGCTGACAAACGAGAAGGTATCGACGTCGGTCAACCGCTCGATAATGCCCACGATTGCCTGGGTGACGCCGTTGACGTAGAGCGGCGTGGCGTTGGCGATCGAGCCAGCCGTCCCGCCGAAATCGTCCGGCCGATAGCCGTCGTCGCCGCCGCCGTACGCCCTCAGTTTGTTGGCGATCACGGTCAAGTCGTCCTGGATCGTGCGCGGATCGGGTTCGTTCAGGTTGTTCCTGCTTCGGTGCCACCTGGTCCATTTCTGAACAACCCCGACATAGTCGATCCCCATGATCGGCCCGTGGAGCGGATCGAGTTGGCCCGAGTACTCCTTGGTCTTGACACCCAAGGTGTTGTATTCCGACGTATGCCAATGGCCGAAATTGTGGCCAATCTCGTGGGGAATGACAGTAATGCGGGTCGTCGTATAGGAGCCCGCGCCGTACGATCGTGAACTGGTGTTCGGAAACGCGCCAACCGAGCTAACGCCGTTGCTGACATCCGGACTCATGACCATCCATGCGGTCGGTTTTTTAAGCGGATCGCCGACGGTCACAACCGACTTGTTGGTGGTTACGTCGACGTCGAACATCGCGAAGAACGCCGACACCTGCCGCCAGCATTCGACGATGTTGGCCTGTTCCGTTACATTGAACATCGATGGATTGCCGTCGATGTCATAAGGGGCGTACACGGTGCCGGTGGTGCTGTCGCCGTCGAAATCGATGTAGATCGCGGCCGGAGCGGCCAAATAGCCGTGAAGAATCGGCAGCCCGTTCGGCTCCGTCTCGTACGTGAACGGCTCGAACGGGTTTGCGCCGAGCGCGCCGACACCGTCTTCCCCGCCCTCCGCCTCCAACAGAAACGTCGCGTCCATCGGGGCCAGACAGTCACCGCCGGGCGTGTCGTACGAAATCTGGGGCAGAGGCAGGGGCCCCACTTCGAGCGTCGGCGGGCCAGTTGGAGCGGCGATCAGGAGTCCGAGCAATGGCGAAACATCGTCCTCGAAGCCGTTGCCGCTGAGCAACGTTCGCGATTCCAGCCGTTCGATTCGCGGGGACAAGGTTCTCCTGGTCGGCCGACGACGCGCTGTTTTGCGTCTTGATGCAGGCATAGTGTTGCATCCGGATTCGGTGGCGCACGACCGACGCTGCACGGGCTGCCGCGAGCGGTGAATTGTAGTGAAACGGTCACGACGAACCGCTGCACGAGCAGAAGGAAGTCGCCGTAGCCTTGGGGCCTCACGCTATCAGTTATTGACCCGCGACGACGCACAGGAGAACTCGCATTGAGCGAAGCGCTCATGCCGCTTCGAGAAAACGTCTGTTCCCGTTTTCGCCGTGGAGTCCATATTCACTGCTTCGCGACCGATATGACACGCCCCTCGGGGCGACCCACCACCGCCATTCGAAACGCTAGGCACTACAGATATCTTACACAAACCCAGTGATTTCGTCAATAATGCCGATCGAATCGAGAAAGAATCCCCACACGCGGGGTTATGGTGCGAAGAATCGAACCACATTTGGTTGCACGCCGCCCAAGACTTGTATCCCTCCGTTGGCCACACGCGGTGCCAAGTCAGGTCGGCTCCGCACCCAACCGCGATCCTAAGCGAGCCCCCAGTAGTCGGCCGGCATCAGGTCGATGGCCAGCCTCGCTCGCTCGAGAATCGCGTCTTCGCGCGGCGATTGCCGCCGCGCCAGCGTGTGCGACCACGCCAGGCGAGAACGCTCCAGACTCGTCGGCTCCACCGCCGAACCAAACTCTTCGGCCAACGCCGCGTCGCGCGCCGTCGTGTCGTCCAGCAGGGCGACCTCCACCGGTTCAAGAATACCCTGCTCGACGGGATTCTGCTCGACCGTCGGCGCGAGTGTCGCGCCGAAATGGGCCGCGAAGATCGACGCGTCCACCGCATTGACCGCGCCGTCTCCGCTAAAATCGCCTTCGAGCCACGTCATGCCGCTCTTTCCCCAATTGGCCGCCAGGATAGCCGCGTCCGTCTGATCCACCGTGCCGCTGAAGTTGGCGTCGCCCGGCAGTCGTACGCTGTACTCTTCAACCTGTACATCGCCAAAGACCGACGCGCAGAGCGTCCCGCGGACTCGCGACGTGACCGGCAATCCCACCTGGACGGTCTCGCCCATCGCGATCGTGACGCTCCCGACGATCGTCCACGTCGCCCCATCCGGCGAAATCTCCGACCTGAACGTGTCGCCCAGGCGAGTTAGCCGCACCCAGTACGGCGCCTCGATATCGGGGTTGCCCGCCTGCTCGCTCCATGTCGTGCTGCCGACCGACAAGCGATACTGGTAACGGATGCCGTACTCGGGCGTGACCAGGAGAGCCACGTTGGGCGAGTTGCCGTCGAACGTCTCGCGCATCATCACGCCCGCCTTGGC
>DOEZ01000471.1 GCA_003532715.1 Planctomycetaceae bacterium | reverse complement strand
ACGGATACCGGCTCGATGAGGCTCTGTTCGAGTACGCTTCGGCGCAAGGCACCGTGGGGCTGTCGATCGGCGTGACCAGCGCTTCGGCGCCTGCCCTGGTGCTCTGGACCGAGATAGTGGGGATGTTCTTTGGCCGCCTGGAATTCCTTGTTATCATCATCGGCGTGGCGACAATCATCCGTGACCTTCCCGCACTGCTGAAGGGCCGGGCGGGCTGAGAATCGGCAGGAGTGAACAACGACGAGGCGACGCACGAGGCTCGTCCGTTGCCCGTTCCGCCCCGGGAGAGAGAAGCTCGTGATCCTGCTGATCGACAACTACGATAGCTTCGTGTTCAACCTCGCGCGGTATTTCCGCCGCCTGGGGCAGACGACGCTGGTGACGCGCAACAGCGAGATCGGCGTCGACGAAGTTCGCGCGATGCGGCCCGCGGCCGTTGTGCTCTCGCCGGGGCCCTGCACGCCGACCGAGGCTGGCTGCTGTCTCGATGTGGTCCGCCAGTTGCACACCGAGATTCCCATGTTGGGTGTCTGCCTCGGCCATCAGGCGATCGCCCAGGCGTTGGGAGGGCGGATTGTTCGCGCGGCGGAGCCGATTCATGGTCGTCCCGGGGTCGTGCGGCACGACGGCCGCGGCATCTTCGCCGGGCTGCCGGAGGAAATCACCGTCGGCCGTTATCATTCGCTGGTGGTCGATGAGGCGTCGCTGCCCGAGTGCCTCGAGGTCTCGGCTCGAGCCGTGGACGACGGGACGATCATGGCGATTCGCCATCGGCGGCTGCCGTTGGTCGGGCTGCAGTTTCACCCCGAGTCGATCTTGACCGAATGGGGCTATTGGTTGGTGGGGTCGTTTTTGGAGGGATTGGGGATTAGGGACTAGGGACTAGGGATTAGGGATTAGGGTACTTGGGGATGTGGGGGTGGTTCTTGGGTGGGCGGGGGTGGCTTGTCACATTGGAGTGATCTGAAAAGATTTTCCGGTCAGGAAAAGTCTAAGGATTATTCCGTCGCGCGGTCGATATGTGCGAACGATGGAGCGCACTGCTCGGGCCAGTCACCCACAAGAAGTGAATTTAGTTAAAATCGGAGAGGATGGTAACATGCCACGTCCCATTCAGGCAATCGTCCTTCTAATAGGCATTTCCGTCCTGGCACCCTGCGCCGCGATGGGCCAATCACACGGCTCGGGAGGCTACTGGGATCGTGGAAGGTGGATCGGCTACATGCCCCCTCACCTGAAGCAGACCGTTTCCGACGAGCAGGCCGTCGTCGCGCGAGCGGACGGCTCCCGGCTTGCCGAGTGGCCCGTCGAGCAGTCCTCGGTTCCCTCGCAGCGTGGCCGGCACACACAGGCAAGCTATGATCAGGAATCGCTCGAAGAGATCGATCCGGTTCCGTTGATGGACGAATCGGTCATGACTGCTCCGAATGTGGGCGGTGGGTGTCAGGAGTCGTGCGGTCCAGGGGCCGGCTACGACTGCGGCCCCGATTGCAGTCCCGATTGCGGCGGATGCACGCTGTTCCGGCAGACTACGTTCTGGACGCGCGTCGAGTCTCTCGGATGGTGGACCTCGGGCATGAACCTGCCGCCGCTGGTTACCACGAGCGTCGCGGGGACTTCACAGGAAGAGGCGGGAGTGCTCGGCGAAGAAGGCACGAGCATCCTCTTCGGCGACCAGGCGGTCAATGAGGATTCGCGGAGCGGCATTCGCGCTGTCTTGGGAATGTGGCTCGAACCGTGCCAAGTGCATGGAATCGAGTTCAGCTACATCGGGCTTGGCACGGAGTCGACGGTTTTTCGCGGTTCCGACACGGGTCAGGGCGCGCATGCCATCCTCGGGCGACCCTTCGGAAATCTCGAATTGCTCGGGCAGGACGCCAACCTGATAGCCTATCCGAGCGTCTATTCCGGCTGGGTGTCGGTCGACGCCAGCACCAAGTTTCAGGGAACGGAATTGCTCCTTCGCAAGGCCATCAAGCGATGTCCCAGTTCCCAAGTTGACCTTCTCGTCGGATATCGATGGTTGCAGCTCAAGGACGACCTCCTGATCAACCAACACGCGGTCGAGGCTCAAACGACCACCAATATCGACCTGTACGATTGGTTCAACACGAAGAACAACTTCCACGGAGCCGAATTCGGCCTCCACTGGACGCGACCGCTGAATTGCCTTTGGACCCTCGAAGCCGTCGGCAAGTTTGCCCTCGGAAACACGCGATCGGTCGTTCTGATCGACGGCCAGACGACGACCGTGACCACCGGCGGCACGACTGTGACCGACGGCGGCCTTCTCGCCCAGGAATCGAACATGGGTTCGCACACGCGCGACCATTTCGCGACGGTCAGCGAAATCGGACTGAACCTGAAACGCCGTTTCACGCCCCGGCTGGAAATGACCTTTGGCTACACGTTCCTCTATCTGAGCGACGCGCTTCGGGCGGGCGACCAGATCGACATGAACGTGAACCTGGCCCAGGACGGCGAGCCGACGCAGATCGCCAGCCCGGCCGTGCCGATGAAGAGCGACGGGTTCTGGGCGCAGGGCCTTCATCTGGGGCTGGAATATGCATTCTGATCCTGCAGGTTGAATCAGTTTCTAGCGTGGAGGCAATTGAAGGGTGGGGCGATTGCAGCAAGTCTTGTCGGAAAGGCATGAATTCCACGGAAGAACTTGCTGCAATCGCCCCACCCTACCGGTCTGAGCCGGAAACCCGAGCAACTGAAATACAAACGCCGCCGGCCGACCGCGATAGGGTCGACCAGCGGCGTCTCTTTATTTGCGCCGCGCCCGAGTGATCAGGACAACCAGTCTTCCTCCTCGGCAAGCGCTTCGTCGGCCGCTTCGACCGTGATCGTCACGGTCGTCTCGCCCGAGTACGTCTCTCCGTCGTAGACCTTGTATACGAACGTGTCGGTTCCTTGGAAATCCTCGTTCGGGGTGTACACGAACGATCCGTTCGTGTTGAACGACAGCGCGCCGTGCGATGCGTAGCTAAACAGGTGTGCGACCAGATTGTCGCCGTCGGAATCGGTGTCGTTGGCCAGGATGCCGTTTGCCACATCGACGGTCAGCGTTTCATTCACGGCCACGGTGTACAGGTCGTTCAGGCCGACCGGCGCGTGGTTGATCTTCGTAACCGTAATCGTCACGGTACCCACCGATGGATTGGGCAGTCCGTCGTCGGCGGCGTACGTGAACGTGTCCGTCCCGTGGAATCCGTCGTTCGGGGTGTAGCTGAACGAACCGTCGGCCTCCAAGGCAAGCGTACCGTGGGACGGCCCCGTCACGAGAGCGGCCGTCAGGGCATCGCTGTCGGGGTCCGTGTCATTGGCCAGCAGGCCGTTGGCGGCGTCGACCGCGAGAACATTGTTCCACTCAACCGAGTAGGCGTTGTTCTGGACGACGGCCGGATTGTTGACGATGATTGTGACGGTCGTCTGGGCCGAGTACGCCTGCCCATCGAAGGCCCTGTATACAAACGTATCGGCGCCTTGGAAATCGGCGGCGGGAGTGTAGACGAAGGACCCGTCGGCGTTGAGCGCGAGCGTCCCGTGCGAGACGCCGCTGACCAGACTTGCTTGCAGTTGGTCGCCGTCGACGTGCGTGTCGTTGGCCAGCACTCCGCTGCCGACTGCGACCGTCAGGGTTTCGTTCGTGGCAACGGCGTATTGATTGCCCACGCCGACCGGCGCGTCGTTGACCGGGTTGACGGTGATGGTCACGGTCGCCGTGTTCGACGTGAGCGACCCGTCGGTCGCGCGATACGTGAACGAATCGGTTCCGTGGTAGTTGGCGTTCGG
>DOEZ01000528.1 GCA_003532715.1 Planctomycetaceae bacterium | reverse complement strand
GAGGCCACGCAACTCAATACACAGTTGACCGAACTGGAAAACAAGGAACGCGACCTGAAACGGCTGCAAACCTGGAACGAACAACTTCTGAACAAACTGACCGACTTGAACATTCGACGCGATGGGCAGGAAGTCCGCATCGAAGTCGTCCAGGAGCCCCAGGTCGCCTCCGCGCCGGCCATCCCAGACCGCCGCCGCGTCGCCCTGTTAGCGCTGGCCGCCGGGCTGGCCCTCGGGCTACTGGCCGTCCATGTGCTCGATACGCTCGACGACCGATTCCGAGGCATCGATGACCTGCAAAACCAGTTGCGGACGACCGTCCTGGCGGTTCTGCCGAAGCTTCGCGTCGCCAACGGCGCCGGCATCGACTCGCTCCAAGTCCACGTCGCTCCCGACACGCGCGAAAGCGAAGGGTTCCGAACCCTGCGGACGGCCCTGGCGCTGCGCGATCGCGAAGCGCGACGGTTGGTTGTCTGCAGCGCCGAACCGGGCGACGGCAAGACGACCGTCCTGGCCAACCTGGGCGTTTCGTTCGCGCAAGCACAGCGAAAGACCCTGTTGATCGACGCCGATCTGCGACGCCCTGGACTGACCAGCATGTTGGACCTGCGCGGCGCCGAGGGGCTCTCGAACCTGCTGGGCGGGAACGGCAAGGTCGGCGCCGCGGCCGCCGCCGTGATTCGTCCCTCGGGCATTGCCGGTCTCGACATGTTGCCCTCGGGGCCGCGCTTCGCCAACCCAGCCGAACTGCTGGCCCAACCGCGACTGGCCGAATTGCTGGCCTGGGCCGACAAGGTCTACGACCAGGTGCTCATCGACAGCCCGCCGGTCCTGGCGGCCAGTGACGCGGCCGTGATCGGGCGACTCGTCGACGGCGTGGTGCTGGTCGTTCGTCCCGAGAAGAACTGCCGTCGCAACGTGCTCCGCGCGGCCGAGACGTTCGCCACGCTCAACGTCCCGCTGCTGGGAATCGCCGTCAACCAGGTGAAGGCCGAATCGCGCGCCGGCTATTACGGCTACGCGCCCGGCCATGCGTACGACTATGCCGATTCGCGCGGCTCCAACGACGACCCCGGCGAGCAGAAAGACCATTTCGAGGCGGCGCGACGCTCGGCCGCCTGACGAGTTAATACCCAATACCACCCAAACCCGGTTCGACTCAGTATGGCACCCAACGCCGTCACGCCCACGGCAGATCTCGCGACGGCAACCGCCTCGGTTGCCGATCGGTGGCTGCTACGCGCGGTCGATGCGGGGTTGGCTTGTTGCATTCTCGTAGCACCTTGGTTCTTGGGCGGCCGCCATCCGCTGGGGCAGTTGGTCCTCGTCTTGTTGGCCGTGTTCGTCACGTTGGCCTGGACCGCCAGAGCGTGTTTTTCGGCGAAGACCGCTTGGCGCGTCTCGGGCGCCGAGACGATCCTGCTGGCCGCGATCGGGCTAGTGGTCGTCCAACTCGTGCCACTGCCCGACAGGGTGCTGCACTGGCTCAGCCCACGTTTGCCGGAGATCCTGCCGCTGTGGTCCGGCGATGCCCCGAGCGTGATGGCCCCCGGCCGATGGCACCGAATCTCACTCGTGCCGGCGGCGACCACCGCAGGGCTCGTTCTGTTGCTGAGTTACACGATGCTGTTTTGGACCACCTTGCAGCGGATATCGAAGCTTGAAGACGTCGAGCGGCTGTTGCGATGGCTGGCGTGGGCCGCCGTGGCCATGGCGGCGCTGGGTTTGCTCCAGTTGTTCGCCGGCAACGGCAAGTTCTTCTGGTTCCACGAGGCTCCACTGACCGACACGTTGGGCGCGGCCAAGGGCAGCTTCACCAATCGAAATCACTTCGCGCATTTTCTGGCCCTGGGCATCGGCGCGGTGCTCTGGTGGATTGCCGACGCTCGCCGCCGGCCTCGCGACCGCGCGGCCGATGGGCTCGACACGTGGCCCGCACGCGCCGGCGACGATCCGTTCCGCTGGTTGGGCCTGGGGCTGGTGGTGTTCGCGGGTCTGCTTTCGCTTTCTCGCGGCGGCGCGGGCGTCATGTTGCTGGCCGCGGCGATCACGATCATCGTCTTCCGGGGAGCCGGAATACTCGGCTCGCGATTCACGGCGGCCGCGCTGGCCATGGGGGCGATGGTGGCCGTCGCATTGGCCGTTCACGGCCACCAGGCAGTCGGCTCTCGCATGGGTGAGCTGGTTTCCGGTTCGGTCGAGAACCTCGACCCGGGACAGCGACGCCGCATCATCTGGACGGCCAATCTCCACGGGATCACCGACTTTGCGACCTTCGGCGTCGGCGTGGGCGCACACCAATGGGTCTGCCCCATGTATCTCGATCCCGAGACTCTGCCGGGTCAAGCCGCGCTGTCCCATCGAATCTACTTCACTCACGCCGAAAACGGTCCGCTGCAAACGGCGCTCGAGACGGGGCTGCCGGGACTGTTTCTGCTGCTCTCCGGAATCGGACTGGTCGGCTACTGGTGCGTCGGCGCGATGCGCCGTTCGCCGTCGCCTCGCGTGCTGGCGGCGGCGGGAGCGGTCGGCGCGGCCCTGGCCGCGAGCCTCGTTCATGCGATGGTCGATTTCGTCTGGTATGTGCCGGCCTGCACGGCCATGGTCGCCATTCTGGCGGCGGCCGCGTGCGGCCTGCATCGGATGACCGTCGAGTCGCGCGGCGGTCCGACGCGCGAATGGTCGGTCGGACCGGGCCACGCTTGGGCGGCCGTCNNGGATGATCGGCAACCGCGTGGGTCCGGTGCGAGCCGCGCCCCATTGGGACGCCTGCCGTAGACTGGCTCGCGATTCGGCGGTGGACGTCGAACCGCTGGCGCGAAGCCAGGCCGCCGACGAGCCTTTCGATGCCGACGTTGCGTTGACGCCGGCCGCGATCGCGACGACGCACCCCCTCGAGGCTTCGATCAGGGCCATTCTCGCCGAATTGGAGGAAGTCGTCCGCCTCGACCCGACGCATCACGACGCGCGTCTGCAATTGGCCGGGACGTACTTGCTGCTGTTCGAGTGCGCGCAACACGGTTCGGCAGCGAACGCGATGCCCCTGTCGGCGATTCGCGAGGCGGCGATTGCCGCCCAATTCACGTCGCGCGCCGAATTGAACGCATGGCTGCGAAAGGCCGTGGGCGAACATGCCGACTATCTCGAACAGGCTCGCCGGCACACGCGAATCGCACTGCGACAATGCCCTCTCGAGGGCGCCGGCTATCTCTACCTCGGCGAACTGCGTTTCTTGGAAGGCGTTGCCTCGCGCGAAGCAATCGGCGAAGGCGTGGCGCAGGCGCTCCGGACGCGACCTCACCACGGCGGCGTATTGCTCTCCGCCGGACAAGAGGCGGTGATGGCCGGCTCACTCGACCGAGCCGTCGAATACTGGCAGCGCGCCTATCGGCTGGGGCCGGCCTACCGAAAGGTGCTCGTGAGGCAATTGGCCGGACAGGTCTGTCCCGGCGATCCGGCCGCGGACGTCGACTTCTTTCTCGACACGTTCGACCCGGATCTGGCGGTCGTCCGACAACTCGAGGCGTTCCACGGCGAACGCTCGGAGGCGGCCGAATTAGTTCGCTTGCGGGAACGGCATGCGAAGCTGGCTCGCGACGAGGCCCAGCGATGCGACGATCCGGCCGCCGCGTGCCGGTTGTGGATGGAGGCCCGATTGGCCCATGAGCGGCTCGCTCGGCCGGCCGAGGCGCTCGATTGTCTTCGCGAGGCGGCTCGCAGCGATCCGAACAACGCGGCGGCGCGACGGCGACTGGCGGCAAACCTGCTCGACGCGAAACGCTTTGACGAGGCCGAAACGCACCTGAAATGGTGCGCGGCGCGGACGCCAGACGATCCGGGCCTGCGAACGGCCCTGCGGAAGTGCGCCCAGGGCCGTCTCGCCTTGGAACGAAAGTAACGTTTGAGGAAACGGATGATGACCATGATACATCAAGCAATCACCGCGTTGAGACGGACCTTTCGTCGATCGCCTGCCTCGTTGCCGAGGGACGTGCGGGCCGCGTATCGACACGCCCTCGGCTTGGCCATACTGGCGCCGATTCTGGTCGGGGCGTACTATGCGAGCTTCTGGCTGCGATTCGAGGGATACTTCGACACGAAGACCGTCGACTACTTCGCGACGACGGTCTGTTGGTTCGTGCCCGTCCAACTGGCGATTCTCGCACTATTTCGGGTGCATCGGGGCTGGCGGAGTTTCGTGACGTTCTATGATTTGCTCACGCTGGTCATGGCGGCAACGTCCGGTTTGCTGACCGCGGCGTTGGTGAACCTGTTCGTTCTGCCCGGCCATGTCGTCCCGCGCAGCATCTTCTTCCTCAACTGGGGCGTGACGATCGGCGCAATCGGCGGCGCGCGAGCGGCGCTTCGCATTTTTAGCGAACGAAGCTGGAGCTTTCTGCTGGAGGTCGACAAATCGCCCACGCTCATCGTCGGCGCCGGTCACGCCGGCGAATTGCTCTGGCGTTCGATCATGCGAGGCGGGCTTCCCTATCACGTCGTGGGGTTCGTCGACGAGAATCCCGCGAGAGTCGGCGCCCGCATTGCCGGCGTGCCGGTCCTCGGCACGATCGAGCAGACGTGCCAACTCGCCAAACGCCGCGGCGTCCGCGAGGTCCTGATT
>DOEZ01000606.1 GCA_003532715.1 Planctomycetaceae bacterium | reverse complement strand
TTCCCACGCGGCCGATCATGCCCGGCGCGTCGTGGTGCTGTAGAATGACCAGCGTGCCGTCGAGGTAGCTCTCCAGATCGCAGTCGGCTTTTTGGACCAGCCGCGGCATGTTGTTGCCGAAAAGCGTGCCCGAGGCCATCGACGTCTTTTCGCTGCTGATGACTTCGGCCGTGATCATCGAGCTGAAACTACCCAGATCGGTCGTTCGCTCTTCGATGAGTTCGATGCCCCGTTCCTCGAGCAGCCACAGGGCGTTGACGACGTTCACTTCGGCGTTCATCGCGTGCTGCAGCAACCCGGCGGCAAAGGCGGCCGACAACAGCCGCGTGTCCTTCTTCGCCGCCTCGCCCCGATAGACCAACCGGCAGCGATTCGGCGGCGCGGGATCGACCTGGGCCAACAGCAGACCCAACCGCCACGCCACGTTCAGGTATTCTCGCAGCGATTCGAGCGTCTTGGCGTCGAGCGGCGAAGCATTGACTGCCTGGCGGATCGTGCCCGTGGTCAAGTAATCGATCAGCAGCTCGACCGCCTCGATCGCAACGTTCTGGCGCGCTTCTTCGGTGCTCGCGCCGAGTCGCGGGGTGCAAAGCACGCCCGGCATTCCGAACAGGGGGCTGGTCGTGCAGGGCTCGTGCTCGAACACGTCCAGGGCGACACCCGCCAAATGCCCGCTGGCGAGCCCTTCGACCAGTGCGGCTTCGTCGAAGATGCCGCCCCGGGCGCAGTTGATCAGCCGCACGCCCGGCTTCATCAGCTTGATCGACTCGGCGTTTACCAGCCCGCGCGTCTCGTCGGTCAACGAGGCGTGAACGGTCAGATAATCGACCAACGGGAACATCGATCGGGCGGAGTCGTGGACTTCGATTCCGAGTTCCTTGGCCCGCGAGGCCGACAGGAACGGATCGTAGCCGAGCAGTTTCATGTCGAGCGCGTGGGCGCGGACGGCGACGGCCTGTCCGACGCTCCCCAGGCCGACGATGCCGAGCGTTTTTCCGGCCAGTTGCGTGCCGACGAATTTCTCGCGTTCCCATCGACCTTCGAGCAGGGCCGCATGGGCCGGCGCGATATTCCGCGACAGGGCCAGCATCAGGGCAATGGTGTGTTCGGCGGTCGAGACGGCGTTGCCGCTGGGCGTGTTCATCACGACGATGCCGGCACGGGTCGCCGCGCGGAGGTCGATGTTGTCGGTGGCGACGTCGGCCTGGACGATGGCCTTGAGCCGCTTGTTGCCTTCGAGCGACTTGGCGGTGATTTTTACGCTGCCGCGGCAAATCGCCCCGTCGAACCGGTTGAGCATGGCGCGAAGTTCTTGCCCTTTCAACCCGGTGTGAATCTCGTAATCGACGTTGGCGGCGGCCTTCAACAGATCGAGGCCGTTTTTCGGAAGCGAATCGAGAACCAGAACTCGGTGCATGCTGAGAGACCTCGTGGCGAACCCGTTATCGAAACGTCACCGAAGCGTTCCCGTGCCGCGGCTGACCACGCGCGGTTGGTTGCCGGTCGTGGGAGGATCGAGACCGGCCGTCATGGTTGCCGCAGTCGCCGCCGGCAGACTGGCCTGCAACGACGCGATTCGTGCCGCGACTTCCGGCTGATACCTATCATACCAGAGCGAACGCTGGTAGTTGGCCAGCGCCTCTTGCGATTCGCCCAGCTTCTCCTGAACGTTGCCCAAGGCGGCGCGGGCTCGGGCGTGGTTCGGATCGGCGGCCAACGCCTCGACGAGCCGCTCCTTGGCGCCCGCCAGGTTGCCGGTCTCTTCGAAAAGACGAGCCAACTCGATCTTCGGTTCGGGCAGGTCGGTGCGGCGCGAGGCCCAACCCTCGATCAGGCGGAACGCCTCGTCGACGCGGCCCTGCTCGGCCAGCAGGACGGCCAGCCCTCGATGGCACTCGGCGTGGTCCATATCGCGGTCGAGGCACTGGTTATAATAGGCTTCGGCCTGCCGATAGTCGCTCTCCGAACGCTGCGACGTGGCGAGCCGGTGATGAACCGCGCCGAGGTTGTAATAGCTGTCGGCGTTCTTGGGATCGTTTCGGAGAGCCTGCTGGAACTTCTCGAGCGAATCGACGTATTGGGCGCGTTCGAAACGCCGCACGCCCTCGGCGTTCAGACCGCGCGCATTGAGGCTGCCGCAACCCGACAAAGGAACGATCGCCAGAATCGACAGCCAACCGAGGCCGGCCAGTCGAAGGAAGCGTCGAGAGTGATTCGGATGCGCGGGCGGTGGTGATGGGAACACGATGAGCGCCTCGTATCGCGAAAAGGCCAAAAAACGACGGATCGGCCGACCGTGGCGGAAACCCGTGAGCCGGGATGACGCCAATGTCGGACCTCCCACGAACGGAATACTTTGTGTCTTCTCGACGCCGGCAACGCGGAGGACCCGGCACACAACGACGCGCCGAGAGATTGAGGCGGAAGAATAGCCAACCCGGACGATGGCCGCAAGATCGGTTGAATACTCTCGGCGGAGTGGGGTTACAATAGCTCTTGCGTAGGGTGGGGCGATTGCAGCGAGCCTTGTCGGAAACGCATGAATTCTACGAGAACACTCGCTGCAATCGCCCCACTCTACGGTGTTGGCTCGGTCATTCGCCAAGGGTTCAGAGCCTCATCGAGTTGCTTCTCGGGCAAGATGTTCTTCTCGATGCAAAGCTCGCGGATCGTCTTGCCCGTCGCGAAGGCTTCCTTGGCCAACTCGGCCGCCTTGTGGTAGCCGATGTACGGATTCAACGCCGTCGCCATGGCAAGGCTCTTCTCGACAGCCGCTTCGCAGACTTCCGCATTGGATTTCATGCCGACGAGGCACAATTCGGTGAAGGCCAACGTGCCGCCGACCATGAGCCGGATGCTTTCGAGCACGGCGTCGGCCATCACCGGCATCATGATGTTCAGTTGGAACTGCCCGCCCGCCATGCCCGAGACGGCGACCGCCTGGTCGTTGCCCGCGACGCGCGCGGCGACCTGCATGAGGCTTTCGCACAGCACCGGATTGACCTTGCCCGGCATGATCGAGCTGCCCGGCTGAAGGTCGGGCAAGTGGATCTCGAAAAACCCGCATCGCGGCCCGGAGGCAAGCCAGCGGATATTGTTGGCCACGTTGAACAGCGTCGCGGCGATGGCGCGTAGATTTCCGTGGCACTCGACCAGGGCGTCGCGCTGGGCGTTCGCCTCGAAATGGTCGGCCGCCTCGACGAACGGAATGTGGGTTTCGTCGGCCAGCAGTTCGCAGACGCGCCGGCCGAAATCCGGGTGCGTATTGATGCCGGTGCCGACGGCCGTTCCCCCGACGGGCAGTTCGACCAGGGCGTCGCGCGCGCGGACGGCCCGATNNCCATGCCGCCGATTTCCTGACCTAGCGACAGGGGCGTGGCGTCGGCCAAGTGGGTGCGTCCGATCTTGAGAACCTTCTCCCACTCGGCCGCTTTGGCCGCCAAGGCGTGATGGGCTCGCTTCAGCGCGGGGATCAAGTCGTTCTCAATCGTCAGCCCCGCCGCCACGTGAATCGCCGTCGGAAATGTGTCGTTGGTGCTCTGGCCCATATTGACGTGGTCATTCGGATGAATCGGCTTGTCGGCCGCGAATCGATCGCCGCCGCAAAGCTCGATCGCCCGATTGGCGATCACTTCGTTCGCGTTCATATTGCTCGACGTGCCGGAGCCAGTCTGGTACACGTCGATGGGGAACTGGTCGTCCAGAAGTCCTTGCTGGACTTCGCGGCACGCGGTCAACAGGGCCTGAATCTGCTCGTCGGAAAGAGGGTTTTTGCCCGAAGCAGCCAACTTGCCCAGATCGCGATTGGCCGTGGCCGCGGCCCATTTGACCAATCCCATGGCGTGGATCAACGCCGCCGGGAGCCGCCGGCCCGAGATCGGAAAATTCTCGACGGCGCGCTGCGTCTGAGGGCCGTAATAGGCGGCGGCGGGCAGTCGAACCGAGCCAAGCGTGTCACGTTCAATGCGAAAATCGGTCATGGAAACTCCTTACTGGAGTCCGCATTATGACCGAACGGCTTCTCATGGTCAATCGCGTTGAAACTGCTGACTCCTGCACACGGAGAGTACGGAGAGCGACCAAAGGGAGCGACGAAGCAACGCTACTTCTGGTTCATGCGGCGCGGCAAGTCGTAGGCGTAAAGAATCACGACCATTCCCATCGCCAAAAGGCTCCACGGCGTGTATTCTCTTGCCACGATCACTTTGCGAGGACCGGGACCCGGCTGGGATACAGGCAGGCCGAAAAGGTCGGTCTTCGGTGTGGCGGCCGGACGTTCGTGGATATTGAGCACCACTCGTTCCAAGCCGAGGAACTCCACGCCGACAATGCACAGGGTCACGCCTATCGCCAGAAAAAACGCTCGCCACATGACAATTCTCCCTCGCGCCAAACCAACAAGTAATGCGATCCCGCGCCAATTCGATCCGAGCAAAGTCGCCGATGAGAATCGGCCTTCTTGGCCCACGGCAACACCCCTCGGCGTTTTCGAAACGCGGCACGACACCACTATCCTGAATCGACCGATCGACTTGGACGACTCAAGCGACTTGAACGCCGACCGAATCGTTTCGCGACGACGCGGTGAGAATTACGCCGGTTTTTCCACCGGACGGGAATAGGGCTGCCCTGAATGATTCGTAATTCCGCGCCAACCGGAATTGCAGGCGAGAGACGTTCGGCGACCACATCGTTGCCGGTGATTCTCGCCTACGGTTGGCACACCGCGCCGCAATGGCCGGCTCGTGAAGAATCACGGCTCGCAACGGAACCGGGCAACGGTCCCGAACTCGCTGCGAATCAACGACGCCCGATTCACCGTCGTCGGCGACTTTTTCGCCCCCCGCCGCGGTGTGTCGTTTGGTGGCTGTAGGGAACATGCGGACAAGAGCGCGTGGGGAAACCGAGCGTTGGAGTAAATCCGCTACGAACGCAACCAACAGTTAATCTTTTCCCAAACCGTTCCGATGCAAGAATGGGGCGAAAAAGCCGTGATCGGCCTTAATGGGATCATAAGGTTGTAGGATCCGACGGGCTGCCGTATAATTCATTCGGGTTGTTAGCAACGAATCGACGCCTCCCCAGACGACGGGGGGGTGAGAGATGGACTAAGGAGCCCTTGGGCGTTGGTGGATAAACCAAAGATACTGTTCGTTTGCGATTCGCGCGAGACGGTCGACCGCGTACTCGGTTCGAGCGCCGACAACTACGACGTAGTGTTGGCCTCCAACCCCATGCGAGGCTTGGCGCATTTGTCTCGCGAGGATTTCGACGGCGTCTATGTCTCGAAGGACTATCTGAAACAAGCCTTCGACGTCGGCCGTTTTCTTCAGAACGAGCAGATTCTCGACGGCATGCCCGACGGGGTCGTTCTGCTCGACAGCGAGAATTCGATCCTCTGGGCGAACGGCCAGGTCCGCCTTTGGAGCGGCCAAGAGAATCTCTTGGGCGCGAACTTCTACAGCGCCCTGGGGAGTCCCGAGATTCTCGGCCCCGACTTCTGTCCGTTTCACACCGCCTTGGCGACCGGCACCGCGAGCAGCTCAACCCTTCGCGCCGACGATCATCGCTACTTCCACGTCCATGCCGCCCCGGTGCGAGAAGACGGCGGACCGCCTCGCCACCTGATCGTGACCGTCCGTGACGTCTCGCTCGAAATGCTGCAACAGCAGAAGCTGGCGGCCATTCATCAGGCGGGCATGGAACTGGCCGACCTGACGCCCGACGAACTCTTTCAAATGTCGGTTCGCGAGCGGATCGAACTCCTGAAGTCGAACATCCTGCACTACACCAAGGACTTGCTGAATTTCGAGGTTGTCGAGATTCGCCTTCTCGACGCCAAGACGGGCCGGCTCGAACCGCTGCTCGCGGTCGGCATGGAGGAAGAAGCGGCCAATCGCGTCCTATTCGCCCAGCCCCAGAACAACGGCGTAACCGGTTTCGTGGCGGCGACCGGCAAGAGCTACTTGTGCGAGGACACGACCGAAGACCCGCTCTATCTGAGCGGCGCCTTGGGCGCGAAAAGTTCGCTGACCGTGCCGCTCGCTCTGCACGACGACGTGATCGGCACGTTCAACGTCGAGAGCCCCGAGCCGCGCGCGTTCTCGGAGAGCGACTTGCAGTTTCTCGAGATATTCACGCGAGACGTGGCCGTCGCGCTGAACACCCTGGAACTGCTCGTCGCCGAAAAGGCCTCGACCGCCGCCGAAAGCGTCGAACAGATCCACGCGGCCGTGGCGCTGCCCGTCGACGAAATCCTCGGCGAGGCGGTCAACCTGATGGAGCGTTACATCGGCCACGAGCCCGAGGTGGTCGAACGCTTGCAGCGAATCCTTCGCCATGCGCGCGATATTAAACAGGTGATTCAGAGCGTGGGCCAGAAGATGACGCCGGTCCAGGCGCATCCGCAACCGCTTCCGTTCGAGCGGCGTCCCGCTTTGGTCAATCGCCGCGTGTTGTTGGTCGACGAGGACAACACGGTGCGGAGCGCGGGGCACGCCCTGCTCGAACGCTACGGCTGCGTCGTCGAGACGGCCCCAAACGGCGCCCAGGCCGTCTTCATGGTTCGCAACATGCTCCCCGAAGGGGGCTACGACGTCGTCATTGCCGACATTCGCCTGCCCGATTTCTCGGGGTACGATTTCATGCTCAAGCTGCGCGAAATCATGAACACCGACACCGTGCCGCTAATCCTGATGACCGGCTTCGGCTACGATCCGGGCCATTCGATCGTCAAGTCGCGCCAGGCCGGACTCCAGGCCGTCCTCTACAAACCGTTCCGCCTCGACCAACTGCTCGACACGGTCGAACAGGTAATCGGGGTTTCCGGTTCGGTTCAGACATAGGCCGATGGGCGCCGTTCTCCTGCTCCTCGCCCTTCTCGGCCACGCGCGAATCTGGGTCGCCCTGATCAACCGTGTCCATGCGACGGGCATTGCACGAATCCGGATAAAGACCGCGAACTGGCTCTCGCTGGCCGCGGTCGTCTTGCTGCCCGTCGGCTATGCGATCGCCTTCTTCAGGCTCGGAATCAACCCACTGGCGCTGATGAACTGGTTCGCGCTCGATCGTTCGGCGTTCGTCTATGTGGCCGTCTGCTGGGGTATTGGAGCGGCAACCTCGCTGGAGTGGCTCTGGGTTCTTCTGACCGATCGTCCAACCGCGATCATCCAGTCGTATCGAAGGCGTCTCGTTACCCTGAAAGGGTCGGAACGGGGATCGGCCGTCTCCGAGGACCATGCGCACCACTTTCTGGCGTATTTGCCGGGCAACGAGATTCTGCAAATGGACTGCTCCCAGCGCGGCCTGAACATCGCGCGGCTCGACGCGCGACTCGACGGTCTCTCGTTGGTCCACA
Organism: Planctomycetaceae bacterium; assembly: GCA_003532715.1. Lineage (GTDB taxonomy): Bacteria > Planctomycetota > Planctomycetia > Pirellulales > Thermoguttaceae > UBA11386. The sequence continues at coordinate 5,917 of DOEZ01000606.1, read as the reverse complement.
TGTCCGATCTGCATTTCACGGGTCGCGTCGGCAAGGCGTACTTCCGCGAAGTGGTTGCGATGAGCAACGAACTGCGGCCCGATCTGGTCGCCCTGACCGGCGATCTGGTCGATTCCGAAAAATGTCTCGACTGGGTTCCCGACGTGCTTGGCCCGCTCGAAGCGAAGCACGGGGTCTACTTCGTTCTGGGCAACCACGACCGGCGCGTCGACGAGGCGCGGCTTCGGCGGACGTTGGCCGAAACGGGGCTGATCGACCTCGGCGGCCGATGGGTGCGACGCGAAATTAACGGCGCTGCGGTGGTGCTGGCCGGCAACGAGTTGCCCTGGTTCCGGCCGGCGGCCGACATGAGCGAGGCGCCCCCGCGCGAACCCGACGGCGGACCGCTTCGCATTCTACTCGCGCACAGCCCCGACCAGTTGCAGTGGGCCGTCGATCGTGATTTCGACCTGATGCTGGCCGGGCACCTGCACGGCGGGCAGATCCGCCTGCCGCTGATCGGCCCCATCCTCGCGCCGAGCCGCCGCGGAGTGCGTTTCGCCTCGGGCGTCTTTCACAATCCGCCGACCATGCTTCACGTCAGTCGCGGCGTGTCGGGCGAGGTGCCGGTTCGTTACAACTGCCCGCCCGAAATGACGCGACTCGTTCTCCATGCATGCCGTTGCCCGTCACAATCGCAATAGGTATTCGAGCAGTGGCAGGCGAAACGTCTGGTCGTCGACCGCCTTGCTCACGGCCTTATTCGACTTGTCGCGTATCTTCTTGTCGTTGCGGCGGAGCTCATCGTTGATGAAATCGCGAATCGGTCTTCGCGCGGCGTTGAGCAGGTCGTTCGACATCTCCAGTCGGGCCAGTCGAACGTCGATGTCCAACACCTCGGGGGTCGCCAATTTAATCTTACTCCCCTCGCGCGTCGCCCGGATCTCGACGACGACCCGCAATGCCACCGTCGCGCGGTACTTGGTAGTCGCGCTGAGAGCCTTCGGAACCTTGTACGAAACAAGTCCCCGAACCGGCATTTCGGCCTCGAATACCATTAGAAGCGAAGCGTGGCCGGCGTTGTCCGAGGCCGTTTCCAGACGCGCCGCCGCCGGCTCGCCCGGACCGGGTGGAATCAGCTCGCCGCGCGTCTTCAGATACGGCATGTTCGTGACCCGAATCACCGGCGTTCCGTCCAATTCGGCGCGAATCCGGTATTCCTCCTGGGTCGATAACACCAGGTGCTTCTTCTTGCGTTTCAAGTCGCGGGCCGTCGGGGCGGGCAACGAAACGTATTCCTTCTTCTTCTTCACCCGCGTCTTGTCGTGGGGCTTGTCGCGAATCTCGGCAACGACAACCGTGCGAACGGCCAGGCAAAGCGTCTCGCGAATGCCCGACGGAACCTCGGCATAGTCATACACCACCGTCGGCTCTTCGGGCACGAAAGGCCAGCCGAACGCGTCGCGAAGCACGACCGGCGCGAGGGCGGAGGGGTTCGAGGTTTCTTCAGCCTCAACGCGAGCGGCAACCGCGAGCAAGTCGAAAAAGTCCTCTTCCGTCGGAAAGTGGGCGATCGGCCGGGGGCGGCCATTCTTCGTCGGTCGAAAGAATCTCGCAGCGCGAGCCTTGTCGCCCTCGGCTTGGCGAAGGATGACGCGATCATCGGCCGCGAAGACTGCCGAGGCGACCAACACGACGACCGCTACAACACCCGCGAGCATTCCAGATTGTATCACTCCGAACATGGCCTTCTCCTCAGCGCATGTCGACAACGGGCGTCTCGTTCAACCAGTTCCCGTTGCGGAAGATGACGTAACACGTACGGTGGGGCGATTACAGCAAGTTCTACCGTGGAATTCGTGCTTTTGCGACAAGGCTTGCTGCAATCGCCCCACCCTACCGCAGTTGTCTCCGCGACAAAAACTAATGCGCCCGCTGGCCTGGCTGGGCCCCCTCGTCGGGCACGAGCAGGAACACGTCCTTGCCGCCCGGCCCCGACGCAACGATCATTCCTTCGCTCGTGCCAAACTTCATCTTCCGCGGCGCCAGATTGGCCACGCAAAGCACTAGCCGGCCGACGAGATCCTCGGGCTTGTACGCCACCTTGATCCCCGCGAATACGTTCAATCGCGTCTCGCCTCCGAGGCTCAGGGTGAGTTGGAGGAGCTTATCGGCCTTGGGAACCTCGGCGGCTTCGACGATCCGCGCGATGCGCAGATCGACTTTGAGGAAGTCTTCAAACGAGCATGTCTCGACCAGAGGCTCGTCGGCCAACCACTGGCCGCTATCGCTCGAGCGGTCGCTCGACGCATCGGTTCCCTCGGCCTCGGGTTCGGCACTGGCATCAATCATGGCATCCACCTGTTTCTTTTCGACTCGGGTCATCATATGTTTAAATTTGCCGACCGTCGTGGCCACGAGCGGCACTTGCGATTCGGCCCAACTTTCGATCGGCTTGCCCAAGAGTTCGGCCGTCTGCTCGGCCAATCGCGGCAAAACGGGAGCCAAATAGACGGCAATCTGACGGAACAGGTTTAGCCCCACCGTGCAGACGTCTTGCAACTCGCGGGCCTTTTCGGGCGACTTGTTCAGCACCCACGGCTGGGCGTGTTCGACAAACTGGTTTGCCCGGTCGGCAATGGCCATGATCCGCCGCATGGCCCGATTGTAGTCGCACTGTTGGTAGGCTTCGGCGATTTCCTCGCCTTCGTCGGCCGCTTGGCGGAACAGGCCGCCATCGTCGGGATAGGCGGTCGACAGTCCGGTCTTCTCGACGAATTTAGCAGTCCGGCTGGCCAAGTTCACCACCTTGCCCACCAGATCGGAGTTGATCTTCGTGATGAACTCGTCGAGATTCAGGTCGAGGTCGTCGACCCGCGGCGAGAGTTTCGAGGCGTAGTAGTAGCGCAGATACGACGGATCGAGATAGTCGAGGTAGGTTCTGGCCCGAATGAACGTCCCCTTGCTCTTCGACATCTTCTCGCCGCCCACGGTCAGGAAGCCGTGGATGTGAACCTTGGTCGGCAGGCTGAATTCGGCCGTCTTGAGCATGGCCGGCCAGAAGAGCGTGTGGAAATAGGTGATGTCCTTGCCGATGAAGTGATGGATTTCGGTCTCGTCGCTTCGCCACCAGTCGTCGAACTTCTCGCCCTGGCGGTCGCACCACTGCCGGGTCGAGCCGATGTAGCCGATCGGCGCGTCGAACCAGACGTACCAGTAGTTGCCCGGCGAATCGGGAATCTCGAACCCGAAATAGGGCGACGGCCGCGAAACGTCCCAATCGCGCAACGGCTCATGCAGGAAATGTCCCGCCAGATAGTTGGCCACTTCCGGCTGCAGGTGTTCGTCCGATCGGGTCCACTCGGCCAAAAACTGGTGGAGCCGTTCGATCTCAATGAACAAATGTGTGGCCGAACGGACCTCGGGCGTCGCGCCGGTGAACGCGCTGACCGGGTCGATCAAATCGCTCGGGCCGTACGTCGCGCCGCACTTATCGCAATTGTCGCCGTACTGGTCCTTCGCCCCGCATTTGGGACAGGTGCCTTTTACCTGGCGATCGGCAAGAAACGTGCCGGCCACGGCATCGAACAGTTGGGTCACTTCCTTCTCGACCACCAAGCCCGCCTTGCGGACGGCGGCCCAGATTTCCTCGCAATACTCGCGACTTTCCGGGCTGTTCGTGCTGCCGTAGTTGTCGAACTCGATCTGGAATCCGGTGAAATCCTCGACATGGGCCTTCTGCATCCGCCCGATCAGTTCCTCCTCGCTGATGCCCTGCTTCTGGGCGCTCATCATGATGGCCGTGCCGTGCGTGTCGTCGGCGCAGATATAGATGCACCGACGCCCGCGAAGCTTCTGGAACCGGACCCACATATCGGTTTGCAGGTACTCGACCAAGTGGCCTATGTGAATATGCCCGTTGGCGTAGGGCAACGCGCTGGTCACCAGGATTCGTCGCTGATTCATATTGGCTCTTTCACGCTCATACCATTCGACGGAGACAACTCAGACTAACTCTTGTCTGTCCGCTTTTTCTCCGGCGGCATAGGCCACCATTCGATCACGAACAAAACCAAGCCGATACCAAGGACGATCATGCCCCAGTTAAACGACTCCGCAAGCTTACCGAGCGATGCCATCAAACCGCCGGTCAAAACAACAATCGAGCAGGCAATGAGTCGCATTTCTCCCGCCTCCGTTTTTTGGAACGTGTCTAATGATTCTCGTGGCTTTCAGGCCTTTCCCGCCATCGCTTCGGCCAGAATCTTCGACGTGCTCTCACGCATGATCCGTGGATCGACCTGTTCGCCGGCCAGCAACGTGGCCCGGACCTGCTTGCCCGAAATGAAGACAGGCTTTTCGTCCGGATGGTTCTCCATCAAATCGACGCGCCCCATCGATTCGTAATACGCGGCGAAACCGACGTTCAGCGGCTTAATCTTCAAGTCGCCGTTGAGGTTGTTGAATATCTCCTGGGCGTCGAAGTCGCCCCAGATGGGCGATCCGTCGTGGTACGGGGCGTCGGCGTGCTTACGCCCGATGATGATGTCGCTAAATCCGAAGTTCTGTCGGTAGATGGCGTGCATGATCGCCTCGGCCGGACCGCCGTAGAACATCTTGATGTCAAGCCCCAGCAGAATGACCCGGTCGGGCACTTCCTCGCCGCGAGGCCCCCACAACGCCCGATCGCTGTCGCCCGAACCGAGCGATCGATTGTCGATGAGCGTCTCGTACGTATGCATGCGGACGTCGGCGTGGACGTCATCGCCCTTCGTTTCGCCGATCAGCGGGTTAAGGCACGCGCCGGCGTTGTGCCCCGCGCGAAGCAGCGTTTCCAACCCATAGACTAGTGCGTACTCATGGGCGCGATGCAGCGGGTTGCGAGTTTGGAAGGCGACGACGCGGTCCCAGCCTTTTTCGGCCAACAGGGCGCGAACCTCGCGCGGCGACAGAACATACTTGCCAAACTTCGGATTCTTCGGCTGCGGCAACACGCGCACCGAGCCGCCCAGCAGATGCGTCTTGTCGGCGTCACCCTTGAGAACCATATCCGCGCCGGGATGATCCGTCCGTTCCGTCCCATAAACCTTGGCGAGATACTTCTGCTTGTCCCACTCGAAAACGTCGCTAATTTCGAGAACGCCGAGCACGCGGCCGCCCGAGTTGACCAAAGCGACCTCTTGGCCAACCGAAAGCCGCTTGGTCAGATCGGCCGTCGCGGGCAGGCTGATCGGAATCGTCCAGGCGTACTTCTTGCCGTCGTGTTCGATGACCTGCTCCTCGAGTACCCTGTCGTAGGTCGCCGAGTCCATAGGCCCGACCAGTGGACTGAGTCCGCCGTCGCCAAAACGATAGACGGTCGAAACATCAGCCTCGGAGACGGGAACTTGCGTCAGCGATTTGGCATGGGCCAGCAGCGCTTCGGCGGCACTGCCTTCAACGGTACGGTTGACGGGCTCTTGGAGACCACCATGGGCGGACAGCGAACAACTCATCGAGATTCTTTCCTTTGCGGCGAAAAACGACGCCGCGGATCAAGCCAGGGGGGACGGAGAACAGGGATCGGACGGTCTTGCGGGGGCAAGACGGACGACCCCGGGGCACGCGAAAGGGCTCAATATACCCCACCGCCGGGTTTGCTTCAAGCTGGGTTGTCTTGGGGTGGGACCGCCGATAGCGGTATTCTCGTGGGCGTTTCTCACCACAAAGGACACGAAGAACACGAAGAAGGAGGCAGATGTTGGATGCGGCGCGTGGCACCGGTTCTTGAACCGGTGNNCCGGTGTCGCGAAGCGACAAGAGGCTACAGGCAACGTCGCACTACCCTTGGGGCGTCCTTCTATACACCGATTTGCCCGTCATACGGACTCGCCCAAACGTCGAAAATAGCGCACGACAGCCGAGGGCGGCTATCCCACATTTGAAAAGGGCGGCTGTC
>DOEZ01000086.1 GCA_003532715.1 Planctomycetaceae bacterium | reverse complement strand
TGACTCACGGCAGGTTTCCCTGCAGAACTATTCTATTTCTACACCGAATCCGGGAATCTTGCTATACTACTTTCCCCCCTTTTAGGCGTTGGGGCATGGACCCGGGCCCGGGAAGCCTTATAATGGGGCTCTGTTGTCGTAACAACGGTACGGTGGGGCGATTGCAGCAAGNNTTGCTGCAATCGCCCCACCCTACGTGTTGTTGGATAATCGGCAGCAAGACGCTTGGACGATAACCCAGTGCAAGAAGGAACCGGCACGTGGCTAATGTGGAAAAGGTCATCATCATCGGAAGCGGCCCGTCGGCCTGGACTGCGGCCATTTACGCGGCGCGAGGTAATCTTGAACCCCTGGTTTTCGAGGGGGCCATTACCGAGGAAAATCGGCTGGCCGGTACCCTGCCGCTGGGTCAGTTGGCCCTGACGACCGAAGTCGAAAACTATCCAGGCTTCCCAGCCGGCAATCTCGAAGCCTATCTCGACGATTCGATCGACGAGAAGCTGCGCAAAACGATGGCCCCCCACGGCAAGGAGGGCGTCAGCGGGCCGGAACTCATGGAATTGATGCGGCAGCAGGCCAAGAATTTCGGCACGCGGATCATCACCCAAGATGTCGTCGACGTCGATTTTGGCGGCCACCCGCTGAAGCTGTCGTCGAGCAACGGCAAGACGTATGAAGCCTTGGCCGTGATCGTGGCGACCGGCGCTCGGGCGAATTACCTGGGCCTGCCATCGGAGGAGCAATACAAGAATCGCGGCGTCAGCGCGTGCGCGGTGTGCGACGGTGCGTTGCCCCGGTTTCGCAACAAGCCGGTCGCGGTGGTCGGTGGCGGCGATTCGGCCGTCGAAGAGGCCGACTATCTGAGCAAGTTTGCCGGCAAGGTCTACATGATCCATCGGCGCGACGAGCTTCGCGCGTCGAAGATCATGGCCGATCGGGCGATGAACAATCCGAAGATCGAGATTCTTTGGTCCACCACCCTGGCCGAGGTTCTCGGCAACGACACGGACGGCGTCACCGGCATTCGGCTCGACAGCACCAAGGGCGAACCGGGCTTTGAGAAGGAGGCCGCGGGCGTCTTCCTGGCGATCGGCCACACGCCCAACACGGCTTTCCTCGGCGATAAACTCGAATTGACGGATAAGAAGTACATCAAGTGGACCACGCCCGGGCGGACGTACACGAGCGTCGAGGGCGTTTTTGCGGCCGGCGACGTGGCCGACGACTACTATCGGCAGGCGGTGACTGCGGCCGGCAGCGGGTGCATGGCCGCCCTGGACGCCGAACGCTGGCTCGCCGCGAAGGGGTTTCATTAACTGACGAAATGATTCACCACGGAGACACAGAGTACACGGAGAAGCGATTTGAGTTGGGAATAGCCGCTCACGACGGTGGCTGTATTCCTTGAATGCCGTTGTCGAGCAACAGACAACGTCACTAACGCGCGTTCCACGGGTTGTCTCCGTGTCCTCCGTGCCTCTGTGGTGAAAAACCCTCGCCAAATACAATAGAGGACCTACCTCCATGAACCAGTCCACCCGGCGTGATTTTTTGAAACGGGCCGGCTCCAGTGCGGCCGCGCTGGCCGTGGGGGCCATGGCGCTGCCGGCCGCGAGTGCTTCGGAACGAAAGGTGCATGAAAGCATGAGATTCGCCATCTGCAACGAGACGTTCTTTGACCTAAAGTGGTCGCAGGCCAAGGTTTTCCAGTTCGCGGCCGAGTGCGGCTACGAGGGGGTCGAAATCGCCCCCTTTACGATCAACACCGACGTGACCAAGATCACGTCGTCCGAACGCGCCACGCTTCGCAAGGATGCGGCCGCCGCGGGCGTCGAAATCTGCGGGCTGCACTGGATTCTGTCGAAGACCGAGGGGGGCTACAACCTGACGAGCCCCGACAAGGAAGTGCGCGCGAAGACATCGAAATACCTGGGCGAGTTGGCCCGCTTCTGCGCCGACCTGGGCGGCGACGTGATGATTTTCGGCTCGCCCATGCAGCGGAACCGCCCCGACGAAGTGACGAAAACGATCAGCATGGTCGAGGCGTATCGCAATGCGACCGAAACGCTCGCCGCCGTCGTGCCGACCCTCGAAGCGACGGGCGTGACGATCGCGATGGAGCCCCTTTCGACGTGGGAGACGAATTTCCTCCTCACCTCGGACGATACGGTTCGACTCGCGAAGATGGTTGATTCGCCTTGGGTGAAAATGATGCTCGACTGCAAGGCGATGTGGGCGATGGAGCCGTGGCCGATCCCCGACGTGATCCGCCGCCAACGCAACTCGTTCATCCATTTCCACGCGAACGACCCGAACTTGCAGGGGCCCGGCTTCGGAGAACTCGATTTCGTGCCGATCTTCGCGGCGCTCAAGGAAGTCGATTTCAAGCGGTGGGTCTCGGTCGAAGTGTTCGACTACACGCCCGGGCCCGAGCGCCTGGCGATCGAGAGCATCAAGTACATGAAACAGTGTCTGGCAAGAGCATAACTCAATCGATTCAAGGAGTGAAAAACATGGCCGACCAGAGCAAGGGCCTTCCCATGACGGCCAAGTGGGATCCGGAGAAACTGCAGCGCGACATCGCCGAACTCGACGCCTTGGAGAAGAAGCCGTTTCTGCCGCGAGCCGGCGGGTATATCAAACNNCCACGGCGTCGGTCGTGGCCGGTGCCTCGTTCGGCTACAAGTTGCTCTGGGTCCAGCCGGTGGCCATGTTCCTCGGTGTGATGATGCTCGCCGCGCTGGGTAACGTCGTGCTGACCACGGGCGAACGGCCCTACAAGTCGTTCGGCCGCCAAGTGGGCAAGACACTGGTCTTCCTCTGGGCGTTGGGCACGATCGTGTCGTCGGTTATCTGGCATTTCCCGCAATACGGCCTCGCGGCCGGTGCGGCGCGCGATCTGGCCGCGATGTCGGGTTCGGCCGTCTTCGACGCCCAGCAGAGTTTCACGGGCGTCGGATGGGCCGTGAGCTTCGGCGTCGGTGCTTTGATCTTGGGAATCAACCTCTTCACCGTCTTCAGCTACGGCAGCAGCCCGCGCGGCATCAAGATTTACGAGTGGTTCCTGCGCACGGTCATCGGACTGATTATCCTGATGTTCGCCATCGTGGTTGCCAGCAGCATCGGCAAGATCGATTGGGCGGAGTTGGGAAAGGGCTTCATCGGTTGGTACGGAATCCCGGAATACACCAATCCAAAACACGTCACGCTCGTGCTGGGCATGCTTGGCGCTGCGGTGGGCATCAACATGACGTTTCTGTATCCCTATTCGATTCTGGCCAAGGGATGGGGCACGCATCACAAAAAGCTGGCCCGGTGGGATCTCGGCATGTCGATGTTTATGCCGTTCACGATCGTCACGTCGCTGGTGATGATCGCCATGACCGTCACCGGAGTTTATCCGGGTCAAGACCTGCTGCGCGAAGGGCTCAAGCCGGTGGACGCCGCCGGTTCGCTCTCGGGCGTGCTGGGCGAACATGCGGGACGCATCGTCTTCGATTTGGGTCTGATCGCAATGACCTGCACGGCCATATCGACGCACATGGTTGTCTGCGGATTCACCCTGTGCGAGATGTTCGGTCTGGAATACACCAAGACGCGATTCCGCCTCTTCGCCCTAGCGCCGACGATCGGAATTCTGGGCGTCGTCACGCAGCTTCCCTTCTGGTTCCCGGTGGCCGCCTCCGCCATTTGCTTCGCCATGTTGCCGGTGGCCTATTTGATGTTCCTGATTCTGAATAACAAACGAAGCTACATTGGCGATGCGGTCGGCAAGGGGTTCGGCCGCGTGGTGTTCAACGTGATTCTCGTCGTCGCGCTGGCCATGGCGACGGTCGGCTCGATCATTCAGATCAAAACCCGCGTCTTCGACAACAAGGACGTGCGGAAGTTCCTCGGTTGGGAAACAGCCTCGCAGGTCGAGGAAACGCCCGCCGATGCGGCTCCGGTCGACGACGACCAACCGCCGTCCGAAAAACCCGCGCAGGAATAGGGTCGGTTGCGTCTCGACGCACCAAACAAAGCATAAGAAAAATCCCCTTCGTGCCCTTCGTGGTAATCAACGTTCTTTCAATAATCGCAAGAAGACCATGCCCGACAAGATATCCGTAGCCCAAGCGCGCCGGCCCGAGGCGATCGGCCGCGAAGTTCTCCTCCAAGGTTGGGTCCGCACGCGCCGCGACTCGAAAGCCGGATTCAGCTTCATCGAACTCAACGACGGCTCGTCGATGGGCAGCATCCAGGTTCTGGCCCCCGCCGCGTTGGAAAACTACGAGTCGGACGTCAAGCGACTGACGGCCGGATCGAGCATCGCGGTCGTCGGGCTGGTCAAGGAGTCGCCCGGCAAGGGCCAGGCAACCGAGGTCGAAGCCCGATCGCTCGTGCTGCACGGCACGGCCGACCCCGAAACGTACGCCTTGCAGAAGAAACGCCATTCGTTCGAGTTTCTTCGGACGATCGCCCATCTTCGGCCGCGCACCAATACCTTCGGGGCCATCGCCCGCGTCCGAAACCAGGTCTGCCGCTCGATCCACGATTTCTTCCAGGAAGACGGATTCCTCTACGTCCACACACCCATCATCACGGCAAGCGACTGTGAAGGGGCGGGCGAGATGTTCCAGGTCACCACGCTCGATCTGGCCAACCCGCCGAAAAAAGACGGCAAAATCGACTACGAGCAGGATTTCTTCGACCGGCCCAGTTACCTGACAGTCAGTGGCCAATTGGAAGGCGAGATTTTCGCCTGCGCCTTGGGCAAAATCTACACCTTCGGGCCGACGTTCCGCGCCGAAAACTCGAACACGTCGCGCCACCTGGCCGAGTTCTGGATGGTCGAGCCCGAAATGGCCTTCTTCGAGTTGACCGACAACATGGACCTGGCCGAGCGGTTCCTCAAACGGATTTTCTCCGACGTCCTCCAGCGCTGCCCCGAGGATATGGAGTTCTTCAACGAGCGGATCGACAACACGGTGATCGAGACGCTGCGGCACATTGTCGCCAGCGACTTCGTCCGCCTGCCGTATTCCGAGGCGGTCAAGATTCTCGAATCGTGCGGCGAGTCGTTCGAGTTTCCCGTGGCTTGGGGCAACGACCTCCAGGCCGAGCACGAACGCTTTTTGACCGAAAAGCACTTCAAATGCCCGGTGATTCTGTACGACTACCCGCGAACGATCAAGCCGTTCTATATGAAGTGTAACGACGACGGCAAGACGGTCCGGGCGATGGACGTGCTGGTGCCGAAGGTGGGCGAAATCATCGGCGGCA
>DOEZ01000389.1 GCA_003532715.1 Planctomycetaceae bacterium | reverse complement strand
CGCGATAGCCGCTCCGCGTAACGCCTATCAGTCCCGCGATGGGGGCTGGGTTGCGATGTCGGCCACAACCCAAGGCATGTGGGAGCGGGTTGCCTGTTCGATCGGGCGCAAGGAGCTTATCGAAGACCCGCGCTTCCGCACCAACGCCGACCGCTTGGCCAACGTCGAGCGGCTCGACACCATCATCGGGGGGTGGATCGCCTCGCGCGATCACGCCGACGTGCTCCAACACTTTGAACAAGCCGAGGTTACCGTCGCCCCGATCTGCTCGATCGCTGATCTCGTCGACGGGCCGATTTCCGGCTACATCCGTGGCCGCGGCATCCTGGTCGAGGTCCCCGACGCCGAGATGGGGACGTTGCCGATCCACACGGTCATTCCACGCCTGACGCGTACTCCCGGCGCGTTACGCCGGCCTGCGCCTGTGGTCGGCGAGCACAACGCCGAGGTTCTCGGGGCGCTCGGCATCGACGAAACCACACGCAAACGCTTCGCTGAAGATGGCGTCATCTAATCAAAGTCCGGGAGACCGTTCATGATTCTCCGCCCACCATTGCCCGTATGGCGCTCGATGATGTTCGTGCCGGCCAACGTCGAACGCTATGTCGAGAAGGCGCACACCTGTGGAGCCGATGCCATTATCGTCGACCTGGAGGACAGCATCGCCCCGGCCGAAAAGGCGGCGGCTCGTGGCCTCGTACAGGGTGTTGTGGCCAAGGTCGGGCGCGGCGGGGCTGACGTCGTCGTTCGCATCAACCGGCCCTGGCGCATCGCCGTTTCCGACATCGAGGCCGCAGTCTCGCTACGCGTTTGCGCACTCGCGTTGCCGAAGGTCGACGACGCCGCCCACATTCGAGTGGTGGCCGAGATCGTCGACGAACTCGAGATAGAGAGGGGCATCGCCGTCGGCTCGACCCGCCTTATCGCCATGATCGAAACGGCCGAGGCCTTTTTCGAGGTCCGCGCGATTGCCCGCGCCCACCCGCGAGTCGTCGCGACCATGCTAGGCATGGAGGATTTTTCGGTAACCATGGGTATGGCACCCGAACCCGAAGGGCTGCTGCATGCGACCGCCCAGACGGCGATTGCCGCGCGCGCCGCTGGCGTCGTGCCGCTTGGCCTGATCGGCACCCTGGCCCAGTTCAGCGACCGCGAGGCGTTTCGCACCATGGTCCGTCGGGCCAAGGCGCTTGGCATTGAAGGATCCTTCTGCATCCACCCCGGCCAAGTGCCGATCCTCAATGAAGAGTTCGCCCCCACCGCCGCCGAAGTCGCCCATGCCGATCGGGCAATCGCGGCGTTCGACGCCGCGATCACGGGCGGGCGGGCGTCCGCCGAACTCGACGGCCGAATGATCGACGTTCCGGTCGCGGAGCGGGCTCGGCGGGTGCTGTCGCGACAGGCCGCGATCGAAGCACGCCAGCGCGCTATGGCCGCCGCCTGTGACGGGCAAGATCGAACGAAAACCCAGGTTGTTTGACGAATGGTTGGAGCCGAAAGGAATCCCGACATGAGCGAGAGCGTTTCAGATCTGTACCAGCGAGCACACAAAGCCTTTAAGACCATCGAATTCTGGCCGCAGGACAAGGTTGACGAGATGGCCGCCGCGGTCGCCTGGGAATGGCAAAAAGAGGAAACGGCGCGAGCGGCCGTTGCGGTGGCGATGGAAGAGGCCGACATGGGCATCTTCGAGCATAAGATCGCCAAGCAGCGGAACAAAGTTCGCGGCACGATGCGCGACATCCGCGGTGTCAAGACATGCGGCGTGATCCGCGAGATCCCCGAGAAAGGGCTTAAGATCCTGGCCAAGCCGATGGGCGTCGTTGCCAATGTGGTGCCGTCAACCAATCCGACCTGCACCCCCGCCATTATCGGAATCAACCTACTGAAGACGCGCAACGCGATGATTGTGTCGCCGCATCCGCGAACCAAACGAAGCACAAACATGACCATCGAGTCCGGTCGCAAGGCGCTGCGCAAGATCGGGGCGCCTGAGGATTTGCTGCTGTGTGTAAAGGATCCGTCACACGAGAACACCGTCGAGCTGATGAGCGTCTGCGACTTCGCGGTGGCGACGGGGGGAGCCGGCCTTCGGAAGGTCGTCTACGGTGCCGGAACGCCGGCCCAGACGACGGGCGCCGGCAACGTCGTCTCCATCGTCGATGAAACGGCGGACCCGAAAACGGTCGCCGAGATAATCTCGTTGGTGAAGCCGTTCGACAATGGCTCCGGCTGCTCGATCGAGAACGCCATCGCCATCCACGACTCTATCTATGAAGCGACGATGAAAGCGCTGGCCGCCTGCGGGGGATATCTGTGCTCCACGCCCGAGCGCGAGAAGCTGCGCGCCATCGTGTGGCCCGACGGCAAGACGCTCAACCGTGACATCGTGGCGCGTTCGGTGCAACACATCGCCGGCCTAGCCAGCCTTACGGTGCCGGCGGCAACGAAATTCCTGATGGTCGTCGGCGAGGAAATTGGGCCTGAGGATCGATTCTCCGGCGAAAAGGTGTCTCCGATCCTCACCGTCTGGCGATGGTCCGATTTCAACGAGATGCTCGACCGACTCGACCGCATTCTCGAGTTCTCCGGCAAGGGCCATTCCGCGTCCATTCATTCCAAGAACCAGGCCCGCATCATGCAGTTGGCGGAACGGGCCCATGTCGGGCGGATTTCCTGCAACCTTCCCCATGGCTTCGCCAACGCCGGCAGTTGGACGAGCGGCCAGCCCTTCACCGCCTCGCTCGGTGGCGGCACATGGGCGGGTAACATGACCAGCGACAACATCAACTGGCGCCATTTCCTCAACTATACGTGGGTCGCCTCGGTGATTCCCGAGCACGTGCCGACGGATGAGGAGCTTTTCGGGGATTACTTCGCCAAATGGGGGCGGGACTAGACTCGGAGCCAAGCCAGACGGGGATGGTCACACGCTATGGCTTCCCTTCGCATCGTCTTTCTCGACCGCAAGACCATCGCCCTTGAGATCGTCGTTCGCCGCCCCGGCTTCGAGCACGGCTGGCGGGAATATGAGCGGACGGCGCCAGAGCAGGTCATCGAGCGGGCTCGATATGCGACCGTCATCATCATCAACAAGGTGCCGCTGACCGCCGACGTCCTCGCCCAGCTTCCCCGGCTGAAGCTGATCGCGGTGGCGGCCACCGGGA
>DOEZ01000749.1 GCA_003532715.1 Planctomycetaceae bacterium | reverse complement strand
GCCGGCAAGGACGTCTACTGCGAAAAGCCGCTGACGCACTGGGCCCAATTCGAGTTGGCAAAGAAGATCGAGGAGGCGGCCGAACGGAATGGTCGGGTGGTGCAAGTCGGCACGCAGTATATGGCCGACGAAAACTACCCCGCACTGCGACAAATGATCGCCGAGGGGATCATAGGCAAGCCGGTTCACGTCCAATGCGCGTTTACGCGGCGAGGCGACTGGGGCGAGCGGATGGAGATTCCCGACGCGAACGCCGTGCCGGGCCCCGGGTTGTTGTGGGATCGTTTCCTGGGCGACGCGCCGAAGGTCGATTTCAGCGTCTCGCGGTTCTTCCAGTGGCGTTTGTTTTGGGATTACGCGGGCGGTCCGGCGACCGACCTGCTCGTCCACACGTTCACGCCCGTCTTCGCGATACTCGGCCTGGGGTATCCCGAGCGCGTCTTTGGCGGCGGGGGCACGTTCCAATACAACCGCGAGGTGCCCGATCAATGCAACATCATCGCCGACTATCCCGACGGACCGTCGGTGACGATGATGAACACGCTATCGAATCACGTGCCGACCGATACGATGATTCGCGGCACCGACGGCGTGATTATCTGGAAGAGCCTTGGTGAGCGGGACGGCAAGGGGATACGGGTTGTGCCGTTCGCCAAGGGCAAGAAGGAGCTATTCCTGCCGTGGAACGGAATGGGCGACACGAGGAAGCTCTGGGCCAATCTGCTCGATTGCGTCAAGAGTCGGCAACAACCGGCCTGCTCGATCGAGCTGGCCGTGCGTGTTCAGGCGCCGCTGTCGATGGGCATTATTTCGCACCGCGAGAATAAGTGCGTGCTGTTCGACACAAAGAGCAAGTCGATCGTGTTGTCGTAGCGCCCGACAAGGGCCTGGGATGTGTCATCCCCGACTATTGGCCGCCCATACTAGCCCGAAGCGCAAGCGAGGACCGTGAAGCCGTTTGTCCTCGCTTGCGCTTCGGGCTAGTGTAATCCGGGTCAATAACTCGCCGGCGGCGCGGACGCCTGGCCGGCCGCCTCGCGTGCGAGCGCTTCGAGGAACGCGGGCGAGGCCTTGTCGAGCCGTAGGATCTCGCTCTTTCCCGTCGGATCGTTCGGCGCGCGAATGATGCAGATGACCTCGGCCCCCTGGGCTTGGCGACGGCGAATTTCCTCGAGCGCGGCGGCCTCTTCCGGGCTGAGGTTCGACGGACCGGCCGCCGGAATGGTGTGACGCGAGGAGGTCGGCACCGTGCTGCCGGCCGTGGCTTCGGCCAACGCCGACGGGGCGGGCATTTCGACCGGCATTTCCGGCGCGGTGACCGCGACCAGTTCGGCCGGCGGAGCCACCGATGCCGGATTCCACCGATCGGCTGGACGCCCCGCGGGACGTTGATAGACATACGTCAGGTTCGTTCGATCCAACTCGGCCTGGATCGCTTCGAGCGCGCGATAGAGCCCGGCGTTGTCGGTCGGATCGGCCGCGTTGCAAACGCCGACTACGTATCCTTCTTCCGAAAACAACCCACCGCCGCTGCGTCCCTCGACCGGAAGGCCGTCGGCCTGGAGGTTCGGCGGGCCGACGAATTTGTTCTTCGCGCGAATCCGCGTTCGCACTACCGTGGGGTCGGCGCCGTTGCTGCAGCCGACGCTGGCGACCGGCGAGCCGACTTCGACCTGGTAGCCCGGCGGAGCGACCGGCGCCACTCGAACCGGCCCGTCAACGCGAATGCGCAACAGGCCCAGGTCCAGCTTCTCGCTGTCGTACGCGACGATGTCGCCCTGGACGCGGCGCTGCCCGTCGGGTCCGAACAGATCGACGTCGATGCGTCCCTTGCCTTTCGAGTCGCGGAACAGGTGACCACACGTGAGAATCAGCGCCCAGCCGTCGCGCGAGTCGATGATCGTGCCCGTGCCGCACGAATGCCCGCTGGGATCCTCGATCCGCAGACGAACCGTCGAGGCGATGAGTTGGGCGTTGGCGACCGGGGTCGTCGCCGCGTCGGCCGGCTCCGTCGCCGCTGCCGCGAACGACACCGGTTGGGCCAGGTTCGGATTCTGCGCGATTCTCTGTCCGCGATCGGCCGAGGCGGTGCTCACGGGCGACCACCGCGAACCGCTTCCCGCGACCGTGCCGATCAACTCGGCCAATCCGGCGCGAATGGGCCCGGTCTTGCGAGGCTCGGCGGCGTCGGGCGTATCTTCGGGCGTCGCGGCGGGCAATCGACCTTGGCCAAGCGGTCCGCCGGCCACGGCCGGCAAGGAATTGCCGGACGACGACGGCATGGTCGCCGGCATTTGCTTCGTCCCCGCGGGGGGCTCGGCATTGGCGTCGAGCAGCGAGGCTTTTCGGAACATCTGGACCAGGCGGTCGTAGCTCGTCGCGCCGACCACGCGGTCGACCTCGCGACCGTTCGACACGAGGATGAAGGTCGGAAAGGCGCGAACGCCGTAGCGCGCCGCCGTCGCCGGGTCGCGGCTCGCGTTGACCTTGCGCACCGGGTAGCCTTGCAGCGACATCTGATCGAGCGTCGGCGACATCTGCTGACAGGGCAGACATCCGTCGGCATGGAAGTCGAGAAGCACGGCTTCGCCGCTTGTCGCGGCCAGGGCAAGAATGGCCGTGGGTAACCAAATCATGAGAATCCTCCGTGACGGACGAAGTCGTTTCGTCCACGCCGACTCGGTCGAGCCGGCTACGTCCATGTTGATCGCATGTGGTCGTCCTGGGCCGAGATGACGTCTCCCGGAAAAAAGCGTGTTGCGAGAAAGACACGCCGGACGGGCAACCTCCTTGTCACCTTCTTCGCGGTTTCGATGATCGCGTCGCGGCCGTTGGATGGGAAACGGTTTGGAGGCGGGGCCGGGTCGGTCCCCGCAGCCGCACTTCCGTGTACACGGCACTGGACTTGAGTCGATACGGCCGCATATTTTGCCCCAAATCACCATTTCACGCAATCGCAAATAGACCGGATTATTCGGGTAGGGTGGGTCGAGGTCGCGTAGATCCTTGGTGGGGCGATGCAAACCATCTGTTGTCGATTTGCACGTTGCGGCCATGAAAAACGCGAACCGAGCGACCGAAGCCCCACCACGAACGAGGTTTGTATCGCCCCACCCTAAAGGTGGCGAATCATCCGTGCGAGGCCAGTTGCCCGCGTCGCGGATACCCCCTATACTCAGGAGTTCCCCCGACAAATACTGGGCACGTACACCGCCCCCTACACTAGCCCGAAGCGCACGCGAGGAAACGGCCCCCCAAACAGACCACCCTGACTTGCCGCGAGGCCACGACAAACCAGCGTTAAATCGTTTTGCCACAATCGCTTGCGCTTCTAGTATGGGTCGTCGGCGATCCACCGCAAAAAACACGTCCGAGGACAATCATGTCTGAAAATAGCCCTTCCGTCGCCCGAGATGCCTCGCGGAGTCCCTACTATGTTGGGGTGGACCTTGGCGGGACAAGTGTCAAAGTAGGAGTTGTGGACGACCTGGGTTGCCCGCTCTCGCATTTGAGCATTCCGACCGAGTCCGCCGCCGGTCCCGAGGCAGCCGTCGAACGCATGGGACGGGCGGTTCGCGACGCCATTGTGGACGCCGGATTGACTGGGGCCGATATTTCGCGGGTGGGGCTCGGCTCGCCCGGCACGATGGACATTCCGGCCGGAAAGCTGATCGCGCCGGTGAACCTGAAGGGGTGGGACGGCTTTCCGATCCGCGAGCGGCTGGCCCACCATTGCGGGCTCGACGTAAGTTTTGCCAACGACGGCGCGGCGGCCGCTTATGGCGAGTTCTGGGTCGGCTCGGGCCGCCTGTTTCACAGCATGGTTCTACTGACCTTGGGCACGGGCATCGGCGGGGGGATCATTATCGGCGATCTGTCGATCGACGGCGAAAACAGCCACGGGGCCGAATGCGGCCATATCATTATCAACGATGCCGACGACGCCCGAATGTGCAACTGCGGCCGGCGAGGGCATCTCGAAGCCTACGCCAGCGCGACGGCCGTCATACGACGCACGCGCGAGACGCTCGAGGCGGGCCGGGCCAGCTCGCTCTCGGCACGGCTCGACGCGGGGGCCAAGCTGACGCCCAAACTGGTCGCCAAGGAGGCAGCCGTCGGCGATGCGCTGTCGCTCGAAATCGTCGACCAGACGGCCCGATACCTGGGCGTCGGCATCACGACGCTGATGCACACGATCGACCCGGGCTGCGTGCTGCTGGGCGGGGCGATGACGTTCGGCGGCAAGGACTCGGAGCTTGGCCGCCGGTTTCTTGCCGAAATTAAGGCCGAAGTCGGGCGGCGTGCATTTCCGCTGCTGGCCGAACGGATCACGCTCGATTTCGCCTCGCTGGGCCCCGACGCCGGCTTCATCGGCGCGGCCGGCATCGCGCGGCTGGAGCATCGGAGGAAGGCGAGCGGGTAAGGGCGACCGTGCAAGCCCATACTAGCCCGAAGCGCAAGCGAGGGAATCGCCGCTCTAGCCCGAAGCGCAAGCCACGGAATCGCCATACTAACCCGAAGCGCAAGCGAGAGGTGTATCACGGTTCATCCTCACTTGCACTTCGGGCTTGTGTTTTGCACCGCGGACCGTGTCTATTGGCCGGAATAACATGGTTTGGGTTTCGTGTTTTCGGAGTTTCGTCCGGCGATCGTCGGCGAATTCTGCAACAACACTCTTCACTTTGGTT
>DOEZ01000321.1 GCA_003532715.1 Planctomycetaceae bacterium | reverse complement strand
TCACCACGAAGGACACGAAGAGCACGAAGGAAGAAAGAGTTTAGGTGCGGGTATTTTTTTCACCGCCGAGACGCGGAGGCGCGGAGAAAGAAAAGTATTTGTGTTCATTCGCGTTCATTCGCGGTTTCAAAACACTTCGTGCCCTTCGTGTCCTTCGTGGTGACAAATTCGCTCTAAGTCGTAGGGTGGGTCAAGGTCGCGTGAATCGACGGTGGGGCGATGCAAACCACCCGTCGTCGATTCGCATGTTGCCGCCAGGAACAACGCAAACCGAGCGACCGCAGCCCCACCAGGACCAACTTCGTGCCCTTCGTGAACTTCGTGGTGAGGAATTCGCTCCAAGAAGAAACCGCCTACGGAACGTAGTAGCACGCCGAGAAATAACCGACCCAGTGCTCGAGCGAGCTTATGTCGCTCAGGCCCAAGCCCGTGTCGCGCGCGGGCGACGCGCTATCGGTGAGGCTGTCGCTGTAGAGCAATAGTCGCCCGGTGAGCCGTTTCTCGGGCGACAGGGTCTCGGTCAAGTGGTTGACCGTGAGCAGGCCGAAGGGAATCGAGTATTGGCCGCACCAGACGACTCGGCCGTAGTCCCTGAAATTCTCGCCCCAGAGTTGCGTCGTGAGGCCCTTGAGCTTGTCGGTCGAAATTGGGCCTTCGAGGTACTTCGCGATAAGCTGGCGGTCGTGCGCCGTGCCTTTGCGGTGGGCCGCCTCGCCCTCGCCGAAGTGGAGATTGTTGAAATCCTTGCCGTAGTGGTTCGCGTCGGCCGAGATAAGCAAGAAGACGTCCTTGCCCGGCGTCAGGCGGTTCTCTTTCATGTAGGCGGCCAGGATGTCGGCCAATTGTTCCGACACGGCGTCCATCGTCTCGAACGACATGGCGGTGACCAGAATGGGCGTGATCCTCGCATCCTTTCTCGCGTGTTGCAGGAACGGGAGCACGGCTTCAATCGAATGGTCCATGCGGTGAGCGTCGTCGCTGACCATGCGGTATTTCGGATCGAGACGCTTTTCGACGTACTCGCGCAGCGGCGAGACTCGGATCTTTCCGTAGGGGCCTTCCCAATCGGCGTGGGAATCGAAAATCAGCTTGTCCTGGGGCTGTCCCAATTTCTCGCGGGTTTTTCGGTGAGTAACGCCGAAGATGACGACTTCCGGCGCGGAGATCATCGCGAACAAGGGCGGATAGGTTCGGCCCGCGTCGCGATAGTCGGCGTGCGCCGAAATGCCGGCGATCGGCCGCGGCAAGTCGGCCGGCGGAGCGGGGGCCTGGGCCTTCAGGAGATCGACAACCCGGTCCATCTCGCGGCCGTCGGTGCAGTAGCCGGCCCGATTCCGGCTGGGCCGCGTTTCCTGGGCGTAACCGGGGATTGCCGCGCACGCCAGTGTGATCGAAAGAAGTAGAGTCTTCATGGGTCTTGTTCCTTCCATACCAGGGCCGAAACACGAGGTTTTCGCGAAGATCGGATGCTTGAATTCTACCGAGTCCCAACGGCGACGCCAATCGCTATTCTGGGCGTCGCGGGTGACTTTTTTTAACGCAAAGACGCCAAGTCGCAAGGACGCAAAGCAGCGGCGAAAGATTCTTCGCGTCTTCGCGGCCCGGCGTCTTTGCGTTAAGCGGATTTTGGTGGCGCGTGACACGCACGATTGCGTTTATCGCCGGGTGTTCGTGTCAATCCGTCTACTCGCCCGGCAGAAGGTCTTCATAGTCCGACACGCTGCCGCCGGCCAGGCAGCAGTGGATGATTTGGCGGCCGAGCGGTTCGAGGTCGGGCTCGATGTACTTGCGGAGTTGTTTGTGGAAGAACGCTTCGAGTAGGGCCGCCCCTTTATCGTACGCTTCGAGTCCGACTTCCGGCTGCGTCTCGACCTGGAGAAACCATCGGGGAATCGACGTCCCCTCGATCCGCATGTTTCGCAGCGCATAGCCCAGCAGCGGAAGCCGCGACGGCGCGATCTGGTCGGGCTTGAATTTGGCGTGGCCTCGACGCGCGAGATAGTCGCGCGCGAGCCACTCGGGCATGAAGCCCGTCTTCCATGCCCCGATGTGCTGATTGGGCGTCAAGATGTACTTGGTCCGGCTGGCGTCGCGGAACTGGCTCAGTAGCAGGTTCGCCTGGTCGACGCGGCGGCCCGTCGCGAAGGGCCAATAGCTGCCGACCCCTTCGCTGGCCATCTCGTTGCCGCCGACGATGCTCGGATTGGCGTAGCCGCGCGGCGCGACCAGCCGCCACAGCCAGGCCAACGCCGGCGGCAGCATGTGAAACAGTCCAATAATCCCGTACGACGGCGATTCGGCCGTGCAAGGCGGCGTGCGGACGCCGAAACTGCGAAGGTCGATGGCCACTTTCTCGTTGACCACGCCGGGGACGATGTCGCGCGGTACGACCACGCGGGGATTGGGGCACGGCTTGCCCGGCGAGTCCTGGATATGGTCCCAAATCAGTGCCGTGCCGCCCGCGACGACGTCGATGTTCAGAAACAGAAGCGGCCGAACCGGCTCGATCGTCAATCGCTCCAGATCGTGGTCGGTGCCGTAATGCTCGATGTGGTCGACGCGGAGGAACCAGGCGTTCTCGGCGTCCATGAGCCACAGTTTCTGGTTCTCTTCCTGATAGTCGGGATGACACTGGCCCATGTCGTCGCAGACCGGGTTCAGGTCGCACGTTCGCGGAATTTCGAGATAGCGCTCCTCGCCGGTGACGATGTTCTTGCCCAACACGAGCCGCCCGTCGGCCAGCCGGTGAGGCTGTTGGAGCATTTCGCTTTTGCCGCCGCCGCTGGCCCCCTCGTGCATGATGGTCACGACGTTGTCATACGGCGTCACGACCTGGACGGCCGAACAATGGGCCGTCACCCAGCCTTCGTCGGCCCCCTGGTGAATCAGAGCGCCGTAGACGCCCTTTTTCGCGCTTGGGCCGGGATAGAGATTGTAGGCGAAGATCTCGTGCGTTGCATCGCGATTGTGAACCACGACCTGCTTGCCGCCGAAGTGCGTGT
>DOEZ01000036.1 GCA_003532715.1 Planctomycetaceae bacterium | reverse complement strand
GCCGCGTCGACGACCTGGATGCCAAGACACTCGCCGCCCACTGGGGCCAAGCGGGTAGTTGGGCCGCCGGCGATTTCAATAACGACGGCGTAATCAATGCGATCGATGCGGCGATTATGGCGGCCAACTGGGGCCATGGCGTCGGCGAGACGACCGAATCGGCCGTGTCCGAACCATCCGCGTTCCTATTGCTGCTGGGCCTGACTCTGCCGTTGTTGATTCGTCGCCGTGCGTCAGCGCGATGAGTCGAATTGCAGACCCGAGATGAACCGTCGGAATCTCGTGTGTCGGTCGACTGCCTACTTGGTCGCCGTCACCGGGACGAGGCCGGCTTGCGAGGCGGTGGGGAAGGGGTCGTTTTCGCAGGCGCGTTGAATGTCGCGCGACGTTGAACTGGGGAGTAGTGGCCTGCCCGGCGCGTTGCCCAACGGCGACGCGCAGCCGGCAACGACCAGCAGCAATCCGAGCGAGGCACGGCTCCACGCGAAGATGCGGCGACGGGAATGACGGTAGGCGTGCGTCATGGCTTTTCGTGTTTGGCGTGCGGTAGGCACGGATCGCATGGTCCGGGCTAGTTGGGTCGTGGCAGGCCGACAAATTCCTTCATTGTTTCGGCTCGTGGGGGATCGTCCTGCGTGCCGCCAAGGAGCGGTGAAGGGCATGAGCCGCCCATCGGCGCTGCGCAACCACCCATGCCAAGAACAACAAGCATGGCAACCGTGGCGAAAACCGCGCGGCATTGCCTGCTCGGACGGACAAGATCTCTTGAAAAAGTCATCGCGCTAGCCTCGGCATGTCGACTTCTCTTCACGAAAGTGTATTCGTTTTCATTCGCGTCGATTCGCGGTTCTGCTCGACGGCATCCGCGTTTATCGGCGTTCATCCGCGGTTTCGGATGTCTTTGTCGGTCCACGCGGTAAGACGTAAAACGTCAAGTGGGTCGTGGCAGGCCGACGAAGTCCTTCATCGTTTGCACTCGCTTGGGTTCTTCCTTTGCCGGAAACAGTCCGCTCCAGAATGATTTCTTTTCCTGTTGTTTTTTCTTCGGCTTGTTCTCCCACGGCTTCTCGGGCAGGGGGAGCGACGGCTTCTTGTTTTTGCGAAGCGGCTTCAGGGTGATGACGTCGATCGTGCCGCGAACGAATCGCTTCGTGCCCGCATCGATTTGACTGAGCGTTCTGGACACGGCGGACGGGTTATCCTGGCCTCGGGACACGGAATTAATCGCGTCGGCTCGCGAGAGGGCTGACAAGGAAAGCGAGATTGCACTCGCCAAACAGACAATGGCAATCGAGCGTTTCATGGCGAATCCGTTTTTCTTGGTGTTGTTGATGAGTAGGTTGCGTGTTGGCCCGCTCCCTTACGGTCGGGGTTCGGTTTTGTCGGTGCGGGGATTTCGTTCTGAGAGCTCGAACGTTGGGGGCGGGAGTGTCTCAAAAACGGGTTCCGAAGTCCAGTCGGGTTTTTGGATTGAGGGCGAGTTCAACTCCTTGGCGAGACGCGGAAGATTCGGAAAACGGGAAAAAGGGAGAGATGGGAAAGGTGTTGATTGATCCGACAGGTGCGAAGAGCGAGAACCAGGTCGGCCCTTTCCGCTCCCCCCTTTCCCCCTTTTTCCGATCGTCAAGGGCCGTTTCGGGTGGCTGGATAGCTACTGATTAGGCGATTCACCTCGACAGGGGGGGGTGTGAGGGTGTGACGACTCGACTATCGGCTCAAATGGAAGGCCGCCGGGGATTGTGCGAATCGGCTGTTCTGCGGTAGCATAACGGTGACTATTCTGCTCGGCGAGGTTCCTCCACGGTCAAGGCAGCGCGGCTTCATGCTCAAACAGCGAATCGGATTGATCGGCGCGGGCCGCATGGCCACTGCCCTAGCCAAGGGCGTTTTGGCGGCGGGACTCACCGCGCCCGAAAACCTGCTGGCCGCCGACCCGTCGGCCGAGGCCCGCCAACGGTTTGCCGCCGCGACCGGGGGCCGTGGCGTGGAGGACAATCGCGAGGTGGTCCGCTGGGCCGACGTGGTCGTGCTGGCCGTCAAGCCGCAGAGCCTGACCGCGGCGTCGGCCGGACTTGCCGACGAACTCAGTGACGAGCATCTGGTCATTTCGATCCTGGCCGGCACGCAGCTCGCCACGTTGGACGACGTCCTGGGCCCGCGGGCACGGCTCATTCGCGTCATGCCAAACACGCCTTGCCTGATCGGCTGCGGGGCGAGCGGTTTTTGCGTGGGACGCGGCGCGACGACCGGGGATCGGGAATTGGTCGAACGGTTGTTGGGCGCCGTCGGATTGGCAGTCGAGGTCGACGAACCACTGCTCGACGTGGTGACGGGCCTCTCCGGTTCGGGGCCCGCATTTGTGTACCTGATGATCGAGTCGCTGATCGACTCGGGCATCCGGCTCGGTTTGACGGCCGACGTGGCTCAATGCCTGGCGGTCGAGACGGTTCGCGGCGCGGCGGAGATGGTAGCTGCGACGGGCGAGCAGCCCCGCGTGCTTCGCGATCAGGTGACGAGCCCCGGGGGAACCACCGCGGCCGGGCTGGAAGTGTTGAGGTCGCGAGGATTTCGCGAGGCGGTGGCCGACGCGGTCGAGGCGGCGGCGCGGCGATCGGCCGAACTTGGGGCGACGTAAATCGCGCGAGACCAGTCGGGATTTTTTCGGCAAACCTTGGTGGAGGAGGTTGGATAGATGGTAATGTCTCCCTTTTGCATGATTGACGACAAACACGTGCCGCTGTATCGGATTTTGTGGGTTTCGGCCGTGCCGCACTTCTGCGGGTCGGACGAGTGCCAACACGAGGGCGACTACGAAATTCGCCTGGAGCACGGCGAGTCGGTTTGGGCGAACCAAGAAGAGCGGGATACGGTTATCGAGGCCATCGAAGCGTGGCAAAGCGCGGCGGACGTC
>DOEZ01000553.1 GCA_003532715.1 Planctomycetaceae bacterium | reverse complement strand
GCCGGAACACCCAGGGCGTCGACGTTCTCGGCAAGCCACAATTCGCCCTTGGGCTGGCCGAACGCCACGAAGAGCAAGTCGGGCCGCGATTGGCGAATCCGATCGATCAGTTCGGCGTGTTCTTCTTCGGAGAGTTGGTCTAGCATCGGGCTTTCGACCCCGACCACGTTCAGCCCCGGATAGAGTTCGCCGAGACATCGCGCGGCCGACCGGGCGACCTCGGGCAAGCCGCCGAGCAGGAAGACGCGCCAGCCGAGCTGGGCCGCTCGCTCGCACAGACGATAGATGTTGTCGGCGCCGGTTACTCGCTCGGGCAGGGGACGGTTCGTCAGGCGCGAATACCAGACCAGCGGCATCCCGTCGGCCACCAAGAATGCCGCGCGACGGTTGACAACCGGCAAACGCGAGTCGCGAGCCGTGAGCATGGCGTAATGCAGGTTCGCCGTGATGAAATAGCTCGGCTCGCCGCGATCGATAAGCCGGTCGACCAGATCGACCATCTCGGCCGAAGTAACCCGGGCAAGCGGCAGTCCCCACACGGAGACCGTATTGGGCCGGATTGCGTCGGCCACGGCGAGTTGGCTCTCGTCGCGCGCGTTTTCGGGTTGATCCAGGGTCGTGGGCACGGCGGTATCCTCGGCGCGAGATAGAGTTGTGGTGACTGTTGATAGTCGCCTTTCGCTCCGCGAANNGGAGCGAAAGGCGACTTTGGCGACCGTTAAACGTCCAAGCGTTGCGAACGTCTCGGTGCGGCAAACAGGGCTTCGTTCAAATATGGCATTTTTTCAGCCCCGCACCGCTTCAAGAATCCGTCGGACGCGACGCAAATCCGGCCGAAAAGGCCGATTGTCCCGGTTGCGCGAACGTCCGTTCGGTTGACACCGGGGACCGGAGCGTGTTAGAACGACCGCTGGGGCGGATTCGGCGCGGAAGGTACGGAAGTCTTGGAACCGCGGATAGACGCAGATGAACACGGATAAGCACTTCAATGTGTTGGTTACGGGTGGCGCGGGCTACATCGGTTCTCATGCCGTTCGGCAGCTACGGGCGGCCGGACACCGGCCGGTGGTCGTCGATAACCTGTTTCGCGGCCATCGCGAGGCGGTGCCCGACGACGTGCCGTTCCATCCCGCCGATATGGCCGAGACGGACCGGCTCGCCGCGATCCTGGACGAGCACCGGATCGATTGCGTGATGCACTTCGCGGCGCTAACCTATGTCGGCGAGTCGGTCGCCGAACCGCTGCGCTACTACGAGAACAACACGGCCGGCGCGATTAGCATGTTGCGGGCGATGGCCGCCGCGGGCGTCAAGCGGTTCGTCTTCAGTTCGACCGCCGCCGTTTATGGCGAGCCCGAGGAGGTTCCGATCACCGAAGCGTGTCCCCAACGACCGATCAATCCCTACGGCCACTCGAAGTGGATGGTCGAACGGGTTCTTCGCGACTTGGCCGCCGCGGATCCGGAGTTCGGCGGCGTCGCGCTGCGCTACTTCAACGTGGCGGGCTGTGCGGCCGACGGGTCGTTGGGCGAGGACCACGAGCCTGAAACTCATCTGATTCCGGCCATTTTGCAGGCCGCGCTGGGGCGTCGCGAGCGGCTGACCATTTTCGGCGACGACTACCCGACGCCCGACGGAACCTGCATTCGCGATTACATCCACGTCGAGGATTTGTGCGACGCGCACATTCTCGCGATGGACGCATTCGCGCCGGGCTCGTTGCGCGAGTATAATCTTGGCATCGGCCGCGGCTACTCCGTCCGCGAGGTGTTCGACGCGGCCGCCAAGGTCGTCGGTCGAGAGATTCCGGTCGAAATGGGCCCGCGGCGGCCCGGCGACCCGGCCGTTTTGTACGCCGATTCGAGCAAGATTCAGCGCGAGTTGGGCTGGACGCCGCGTTATCTTGATATCGAGGCGATTATTGAGACGGCTTGGCGGTGGTTTGAAATGCATCCGGTCGGGTATGTGGGAAGGAGGGGTTAGGGATTTGGCGATTTGGGGATTTGGGAACCACGGATGAGCACGGATCGGGTTTCTTGCTTCGTGTCCTTCGTGGTGCGATTTGATTCTCGCGCGGAGACGCGGAGCATTCAGGGGTCGGGGGGAGTAAGGAGGTTGGTCATGGTTCTGCGGTCGTTTGCGGGGTGGATTCCTTGTGGTTTGGTTGCTGTTTTGGCGATGGTCGGGAGTGCTTCGACAGCGGAGGTTGTTGACTCTGGCTCGAAGGACGACGTCACGGAGGCCGGAGCGACGCTGGGGGCGGTTCGTCTCGGAGAGGACGGTCGACGGTTTGTGAATGTCCGAACCGGCAAGCGGTTCATCGCGTGGGGGTTCAACTACGATCATGACGATGCGGGGCGGTTGATCGAGGACTACTGGGACGAAGCCTGGCCGACCATCGTCGAGGATTTCGGCGAAATGAAGACGCTCGGGGCAAACGTCGTTCGCGTCCATCTGCAAACCGCGCGATTCATGAAGACGCCCGACGAAGTCGACGCCAAGGCGTTGGAGCAGTTGGCGCGTCTCGTCGAGTTGGCCGAGAAGACCGGGCTCTATCTCGATATCACCGGTTTGGGCTGCTATCACAAGAAAGACGTGCCGGCGTGGTACGACGCACTCGACGAGGCCGGGCGGTGGCGAGTTCAAACTCGCTTCTGGGAGGCGGTCGCCAAGACGTGCGCGGCGAACGACGCGGTCTTCTGTTACGACTTGATGAACGAGCCGATCCTGCCCGGCAAGAATAAGGAGACCGACTGGCTGGCCGGCGAGTTCGGGGGCAAGCATTTCGTGCAGCGTATCTCGCTCGACCTGGCCGGCC
This sequence comes from Planctomycetaceae bacterium, assembly GCA_003532715.1. GTDB lineage: Bacteria > Planctomycetota > Planctomycetia > Pirellulales > Thermoguttaceae > UBA11386. The sequence continues at coordinate 1,589 of DOEZ01000553.1, read as the reverse complement.
GAACCCGCGAAGAGGTCGCCCGGGCTTGGGTCGATACTCTGGTTGGGGCCATTCGGAAGCACGACCCGGATACTCTCGTGACCGTGGGCGTGATTCCGTGGGCGCACGTCTTTCCCAACGCCAAACCGTTGTTCTATTCGAAGGAGGTCGGTCGGAACCTCGATTTCGTGAGCGTGCATTTCTATCCGAAGAAGGGCGAGGTTGACAAGGCGCTCGCGGCGCTGGCGGTGTACGACGTCGGCAAGCCGATTGTGATCGAAGAGTGTTTTCCGCTTGCGTGCGGCATGGAGGATTTCGACGCCTTTGTCGATGGATCGCGGAAGTTGGCCGATGGGTATGTCGGCTTCTATTGGGGCAAGACGATCGAGGAGTACGAGGGAAAGACGAATGACATGGCCGCCGCCATCATGGCCGCTTGGCTGCGGTACTTCGTTGCGAAGGGGCCCGAGATTCTGGACGAGCGTCCTTGAAGGAACTGTCGATGGAAGTTGCCGTATTCGGAGCCGGCGCCGTTGGACTGGGCATCGGAAGTTGCCTGATCGAGGCGGGCGCGGAGGTGGTCTTTGTCGCTCGGCCGGACGCTCGGCACTACCTTGAAACCCACGGCCTGCGACGCACGGGCATCTTCGGCGAGGTGGCCTTCGCGCCGGAACGGTTCGGCGTTGTGGGACGGATGGACGAGTTGGACGACCGGCGTATCGACTTCGTCTTGGTCTGCACGAAATCGTTCGACTCGCCGGCCGTCGCCGAGGCGCTGAGCGCCGCGCCGGCGTGTCGGGCCGATTCGTGCAAGATCGTGCTGTTTCAGAACGGCTGGGGTAATTTTGAAGTCTTCGCCGCGCGAATTGAACCCCGCCGCGTTTTCAGCGCCCGGGTTATCACCGGCTTCCGGTTGCTTTCGCCCCGCCACGTCGACGTGACGGTTCATGCCGACGCAGTGAAGATCGGCTCCCTGGCCGGGGCGGACCAGCGCGAGATGGAACCGCTGGCGCGACGGATTTCAGACGGAGGCATTCCGGCCGAGGTCACGCCCACCGTCGAGCGAGACCTGTGGGCCAAGATACTCTACAACTGCTGCCTGAACCCGTTGGGCGCGGTATTGGAGCAGAACTACGGCAGTCTGGGCGATGCCGAGCCGACCAGGGCGATCATGAACGCGATTGCCGAAGAGACCTTCGCGGTCATGCGAGCGGCCGGGTTTCGCACGCATTGGGACGACGCGGCCGGGTTTCTCCGGGACTTCCATGGCCAAATGGTCCCCGCAACCCATGCCCACCGCTCGTCGATGTTGCAGGACCTCAAGGCGGGCCGACGCACGGAAATCGACGCGATGAGCGGGGCCGCGGTTGAGCTGGGCGAGCGCTTCGGCGTGGCGACACCGTTCAACCGAATCATGCGGGATCTGGTGCGATTCAAGGAATCGCAGGCGGCGGCTCGTTGAGAAGCAGCTGTGGACAAGCCTCACCGGCATAGACGTCAAGTTAAGCAAAACAGTGTTGACCAACACTTGCGACGAAGAGGGAGTTGGAACACTGATCTTCGCTAATTCTCGCTAATTATCGAGATTAGTGCTTATCAGCGTGAATTAG
>DOEZ01000467.1 GCA_003532715.1 Planctomycetaceae bacterium | reverse complement strand
TCCATTTCACGCTGAACCAAGACACCAATTCGATGACGTGCGCGCTTTGCTGATCGACAATGATGTCGAAGTTGAGGATGCCGCGCGGCAGATTCAGCGCCCTGGCATGGGCGTGGAGCGAGTGTCTGACCGCCTCTTGGCCTGCAAGTGGTATACCCGTGGGAAAACTGTGCCCTCTGACGACAACCCCATCCATGTGCTTCTGGGTTATCGCCAGAAATACAAGCTCCCCGTCGAATAGCACGGCGTTTCCACCAACTTCAATGCCTGCTATCTCCGCTTCGCAGCACACGGCTCCGACTCGCGAAAACGATTTGGCGAAGTCGAACGCCGTTTCCACGGCCTTCAGGGAATGTGAGTTGATGCGGGTAATACCTCTTGAACCGGACGAATCAACAGGCTTAACATAAAATGGGACGCTCAGCGTGGCGAGCACGTCCCTTAGCGAGGTCCATGAACCCGAAACGACAAACCGTGGGTGAGGAAGGTCATTCTGATTCTGGAATTGACGGAATCGGTGCTTATGCGAAATTATCGTCGCGGCTTCTTCAGAAATGCCAGGGAGTGAAAGAGCGTCGTTGATCGCGCCTAACGTCGGAACACCTACGTCGGTACCAGTCGTTACCGCGGCACGGATTCGATATTCCTTCGCGGCCGCAACCGCAGCGGCAACGTTCGTTGTATCGATAGGCAAGAATACGTCGGCTTCTGGGATTCCCGGATAGTTGCCGTTCATGCTAACCACGACCGCGCGGAATCCCCGCTCCTTGACCTTGCGGATCAAGGGAAGTTGATAGACACCGGCGCCTAGAATCATGACGCTATCCCGCACGGCTAAGAAGGCTCCTGCATGATCGGATTGTCAAGTGTCTTGCTGTGTGTCGGTCACCGGCACTCACTGCCACGCACGGCGCGGTCCGCACAATTCTAAGACTGCGACGCCAAGGCACGATTTTTCCTCATCATAGTGAAAACCTCAACCGGGAGCGTGGATTGTGCGGCTACTCTTCCGAGGAAGATCGCCACACAATGTGATAATCGCGTCGACAACCTTCGCCTGCTCGTCGCTGGTCATGTCGTGATAAAACGGCAACCGAAGCAATCGGCCGCTGAGATCGTCCGTCACGGGCAAGTCACCCTCGCAACGACCCAACTCCTTACCCACGGGAGATGAGTGAAGTGGGATATAGTGGAATACGGCCATGATGCCCAATTCACGCAGATGCGTCATCAAAGCATCACGCGTTTCCTGATCGGGAAGCAAGACATAGTACATATGGTAATTGGTCTTGCATTCTGCAGGAATCACCGGCCCGCGCAGGAGCCCCTCAGACGCCAACGGCGCAAGCTGCGTTGCGTACGATTCGAATATCTCGCGGCGCCGCGCGGAAATCGATTCGAGCATCTCCAATTGGCCGCACAGAAAGGCCGAGGATATTTCGCTGGGAACGTAGGAAGACCCGATATCGACCCAGGTGTATTTGTCGACGGCCCCACGGAAGAACTGCTGCCGGTTGGTCCCCTTGTCGCGGATGATCTCTGCTCGCTTCACCAATTTCTCATCGTTGATGCAAAGTGCCCCGCCCTCGCCGCAAATGTAGTTCTTCGTCTCGTGGAAACTGTAAGCGCCGAGATGTCCGATCGAGCCGAGGGCGCGTTCCCGGTAGAAGGCGTTGACCCCTTGGGCAGCATCTTCCACGACCAATAGACCGTGTCGATCGGCAATCTCCATGATCCGGTCCATTTCGCATCCGACACCCGCGTAGTGTACCGGACAGATCACCTTGGTGCGATCGGTGATTGCCGGTTCAATCAATTCCTCGTTAAGGTTTAGTGTGTCGGGTCGAATGTCCACAAAGACCGGTTTTGCACCCCGAAGAACGAAAGCGTTCGCAGTCGATACAAACGTGTAGGACGGCAAAATGACCTCATCGCCCGGCCCCACCTCGCAGAGGATTGCCGCCATCTCCAGAGCGGCCGTGCAAGAGGGCGTCATCAGGACGCGAGGAATGCCAAACTGCTCTTCGAGAATGTTGGCGCATCGCTTCGTGTAGACGCCGTCTCCGGCAAGATTGCCAAAAGCAACCGCCTGAGCGATGTAGTAGAGTTCCTTGCCCGCTATGAACGGTTTGTTGAAGGGAATTTTCAGGGTTACAGTTCCAAAAAAGTGAGGCTTAGGAATAGTGGTACTTTTTTATGCCCCAGCAGCGGAAGTCGCCGCTTTGCTAAGGTGCATTCCCTCAAATATAGCGGGTTCGTCCACACTATCAACACGTGACCAGGTTTTACCAGCACGACTCCTCCGCAACCGGCGGTCTCAGCTACCGGTATTGCGAACTCTCGCGGCTGGTCTGACGGCCGAGTCGCTTCGCATTACAAAAAATCGCCCCTGCCGACGGTCCGAAGGCCGGGGTGTGCCTCAGCCCCCGCGTCGCCGCCGTCGCGTGCCGCCTCCGCCCCCGCGTCGTCGCCGGCCGCCGTGTTGCCACATCCATCCTCGGCCGTGCTGAAGAATTGGCCCAGCTTCCGGCGAATCCGCGAGGCGATTTGCCAGATGTTCGCCTGCGAGTAAACGGCCCCTTCGCCGTCGGCCGGCTCGTTGCCCAACAGGTGTTGTTCGAGAAACGCCTGTTCGCCCGGGCTGAGCGTGTCGACGAACTCGGCCATGGCCGCTTCGGCGTCGCCCGTTGCCCGACGTTTGGTTTCATGGCGTTTGCCGGCGATCCGTTCGCGGTGTCGCCGGCGGATTTCGGTGCGGAAGTGGCGTGCCGTCACGTCTCGCGCGACGTGCCGCAAAAACGTGCCCAGCCGCGCCCCGCGTTGCTTGTCGAA
>DOEZ01000387.1 GCA_003532715.1 Planctomycetaceae bacterium | reverse complement strand
GCCGGGGCGGCCACGGAACGGGATCGAGATTGGGGCGCTGCCGCCGGCACGGGTCCCGACGGCGGCGACAATTGAGACCTGCGTTGAGCCGATGTTGGCGCGGCCATCGAACGCGATCGGGGCGTGGCGGCTTGCGTCGCACGCGACGGCGCCGACAATTGAGACCCGCGTTGCGCCGATGTTGGCGAGGCCATCGACCNNGCGATCGGGGCGTGGCGGCTTGGACGGAGTGTGAGCGAGCCGACGATTGAACCCTCGGTTGGGGTGAACGCGAGGGGCTCGATGCCGCTGAAGCACGCGACCGCGACGAGCTGGCTGCCGCGCGGCTGGCCGACCCCGCCGACGAGGATCTCGATAAGCTGCTTCTCATCGACGATCCACCGGATCTTTGTTGCGACGCGCTGGCTGACGGACCACCCCGAGGCGATGGCCCGCGGGCGGCGGCATGGTCGATCAGGGGCAACGAAACCGCGATGCACAGCAGACTCACAATGAGCCCGCGCCACGCGGACATATCCTTTCGGGGGGTGTTTAATGGGGATTCCATGGCTCTATTCCTGCTGATTCGAAGGTTCCGTTGGGGAGTGCGGACACGCATTCATTTCCCACTATAGGCGAAAGGCGTGCCAAGCATCGACGGAGGATTTCTTTGGCCTCATGATCCCACGCAAACCATTGAATTATAGGGATTTGGGCCCGTGGCGGGTAGCGGCACGCTTGGGCCGTGTGGGCGACCCCGTCGCCATTACGGAGTCCATCTGATGACAGGTGAAGTCATTGTGACTTCAGGCGGATCGACGGCGGGTTGGGTGCCCTTCTTCCCACTCCTCGGCAAAAGGCGTATACTCAGGTATTGTCTGCTTTGAGGATGTCCGTTGCTTGGTATGCAGAGCATAACCCAAATCACAATAAGTAGTTAGATAACATGTCAGACGCAGAGAAACAAGACCATTGGAAGTCGCTTGCGTCGGATCTCGGTGCCGAGGCTCAGCCCGAGGCACCGCCAGCCCGGCCACCCGTTTCGGAAGAGGGAGCGAAACCAAACAGTGTTCCGTCGCGGGTGAAGGCCAGGGCCAAGTCGAAGGAAACCGCTTCCTCCGCGGTTCGGCGTTCACCGAGCGGCGGCGACTGGGGCTCGTTGGCGAGACAGCTTGGAGTGGACGTATCCGAGGCTCCGCCGGTGGAGGCCGCGGGCGTGCCGAAGAGGGCTGCCGAAGTTCCAAAGAGGGCCGCCGAAGTTCCGAAGGCGGAGCCGGCGAATGTCGGATCGACGACAACGGCTGCCGTTGCGTCGCTCGCGGAGACTGCGTTCGTCGAAGAATCGCCGTCCCGGAGCGAGGCGGTCCCGACCGCCGAGAATAGACTCCCGCGCAAACGCAAGAGGCGTGGTCACCGGTCTCGCGAGAGGAAGCCCGTTGTCGAGGATTCCACGCAGCCGACGACGGATGCCGTCCAAACGCCGGCGGACGAAGCGGATGAGGCGGACGAGGCGGAAGCCTGTCCGGGCGATGCAGATACGGTCCGCGTGGATGGTGTGGCAACGGACTCGCGCGAACGGACCGAAAGGCCGGGACGCGGTCGTCGCGGACGAGGCCGTCGGAAGAAGTCGTCCGATCGGTATTCCGCCGACGACTCGGCCCAAAACGATGCCAAGGAGAAGTCGGCCACCGCTGAATCGAGCAAGGGCCGCGAAGGTGAGCGACAAACTTCCAAGGGAGACGGTCAAGAGTCGGACGAATTGGAACTAGACGCGGATATCGCAGTCGCGCATCGTGGAATTCCCAGTTGGAGGGAAGCCGTCGGGATGGTGATCGAAACCAACCTGTCGAAGCGATCGAAGAAGGGTTCGGGCGACTCGAGTAATCGTCCTCGAGAGCATCGTGGACGTGGCGGCAGGGGCAAGAACGGCGCGACGCCAAGACGGTCGTCCTGACGTCGACACGCGTCTCGACTTGTCCGTTGGGGATCGAGTTGTCGCGGCTGGGGCCGCGGTGGAAACCTATTTCGACGTCGGCGAAGCGAGTTCTTGTTGGAGTGGGAACGCCAACGGTCCCATCCAAGTACGGAAGTGGAGGGCGATTCGCCTACGATGAACAACTCGCGGGAAATCGTGATCACCGGGATGGGCGTGGTTAGCGCCATTGGCATCGGTGGCGAGGCTTTCTGGTCTTCGTTGCGCGATAGCCGCGGCGGCGTTCGACGGCTGGAACTCTTCAACGGCAGCGACTTGCCCACGCCGATCGGCGCGGACGTGCGCGATTTCGATCCGAAGCAATTCGTCCGGCCTCGCAAAAGCCTCAAGGTGATGAGCCGCGATATTCAACTTGCATTCGCGGCGGCCGACATGGCCGCGCGGCAAGCGGCCATCGCCGGCACCGTTGATCCGGAGCGTCTGGGAGTCGTTTTCGGCGCCGACATGATCGCCTGCGACCTGTCCGAAATCCACCCGGCATTCGCCAAGTGCATGGTCGATGGCCGTTTCGATTTTTCGCGCTGGGGCGAAACGGCGATGAGCGAGATGTTTCCCTTGTGGATGCTCAAGTACCTGCCGAACATGCCGGCCTGTCACGTCGGCATCGCCCAGGACGCTCGCGGACCGAACAATTCGTTGACCATGGGAGACGCATCGAGCCTGGCGGCGGTGGCCGAGGCGTATCGCGTGCTCGAACGAGGACAAGCCGACGCGATGATCGTCGGAGGCGTCGGTTGCCGCCTCGAACCCGCGATTTGGGCGTACCATCGCGCGTACGAACTTTCGTCGCGTGTCGACGAGCCGGCCGCCGCGTTGCGGCCCTTCGACGCCGACCGCGACGGAATGGTCCTCGGCGAGGGGGCCGGCGTCGTAGTGCTCGAAGAACGACGACACGCCGAATCGCGCGGCGCGCCGATCCTCGCTCGGATCGCCAGTTTCGCGGGATGCTTTGAACCGCGAAGCGCCGGCAACAAGCCCAAGGGAACCGCCATTGGTCGGTCGATCGCCGCCGCTCTTGAACGGGCGGGCCTGGGAGCGGCGGACATTGGACACGTCAACGCTCATGGTCTCGGCACTTCGGTCGACGACCGCATCGAGGCGCGAGCGATTCGCGACGCGCTGGGAGACGTGCCCGTCACCGCGCTAAAGGGCTTTTTCGGCAACCTGGGCGCGGGCAGCGGCGCGATCGAGATCGTCGCCACCGTGTTGGCGCTGCTCAACGGCGAGGTTCCCCCGACGCTCAATTACCACAAGCCGGATCCCGAGTGTCCGATTAACGTGATTTGCGACGAGCCGATGCCGATCCGACGACCGACGGCGCTGGTTTTGAGTCAATCGAGGATCGTCCAGTCGATGGCCTTGCTGCTGGCCGCGCCTTGATTTTTGCAGTGCTTGGTCCGTATTATTCACGAGCCCGTGATTTCGGCGCGGCGTGC
>DOEZ01000687.1 GCA_003532715.1 Planctomycetaceae bacterium | reverse complement strand
CGACGTGAATCTTCTCAACATTGGCCCGATTACGAATGTCAACACCGTTGCGAACCATCTCGCCGCGCATCAGACCGATGAGCCGGTCGGTTCCGCCCTCGAACGTGAAAACGCCTTTCGACATGAAATTCGAAAAGACAATTCCATAGGTCAGTGCCGGATCTTCGAGCGTCGAGCCGTTCGCGTAGGTGATCGGCTCCATGAGGAGCCGAATGACATCCTCGCGGCCAGGAAAGAACCGATCGAACAGATCTCGCGTCGTCGTCGCCTGATCGTCGTAGAAGTTCATATCGCGGGCCGTGTCGAAGAACTGCTTGACCACCTCCGGCGCGATGCCGAACCGCTCGATCAGCAATCGAGTGAAGTCATCGCGGTCGAACGTCGTTGAAAGCGAGAACATCGGGTTGTCGAAACGGATGTTCTTGAGCTGTACGATCGAGTCGGCGATCTCGCGGGTCCAATACCGCCGACAACTCTTGACCATTCCGACGGGGAATCCGTGCAGCGACACGTCGAAGATGTGCCCACCCGGACGCCGGAACCACGTGGCCAGACCGCCGAGCTTCGAATGTTGTTCGAGCAACAGCACCGCGTGGCCGGCGCGGGCAAGCGTGTTGGCGGCCGTCATGCCGCCCAGCCCGGCGCCGATGACAACAACGTCGTACTGATCGCGAACGTCTTTGAGAGAACTGTTAGGCATGGCAGATGGGACGATCCTGAACGGTCGTGGAATACGCTACAACGGTTCACGCGGCATCTCGGAATGCGCCGATGGCCGCCCGGCGGGGTTGTCACTCCAATAGGTATTGGTTGGCGATGGCGATTCCGCTAATCAGCGTGCCAATGATCCCGACCAAACCCTGATCGGCGCCGCAGATGAAGAGGTTATCAAGGTGCGTTCGGCCGTCGTGCCGTTTCGTCGGCGATCCGTAGATCGCCCCGCGCTGCCGGCCCGTGTAGCGAGTGATCGTCTTGGGCGTGAACAGATCGGTCGCGATGACGGCCGAGCGGAAATCGGGGACGAAGCGGACGGCCGAGGCGACGACCTGGTCGTAACACCGCAGTTTTGCGAGCCGATAGTCCGACTCGTCGAGGCTTGCCCAACGGTCGTAATTAGCCAGGGCTGTCAGGCGGATCATTCCTTCGGCCAGCGGTTCGTCGTAGACGAAATTGTTTGGCGAACAGACCACGCCGCTCCGAAGATCGACCAACCCGTCGGGGTTTCGGTATTCAAACCGATCGGAATCGTTGAAGAAGACGATGGTCCGATCATGGCCGAGTCGGCGCGGTTCGGCGTCGAGCACGCAAATGCCCTCGACGAAAGACAATCCGCCAATCATCCGGGCCTCGTGCGACGGCCCGCATAGCTCCATCGTCTCGTGCCATCCGGCGGACGAGAGAATCCGCCGAGCGGCCAACTCGGTACCGTCCTCGAGCACCACTTTTTCGGCTGTGGCATCCTTGACGACGATACGGTCGACGCATGCACGCAATCGCAACTCGCCCCCCATCGACTTGAATCGGTCGGCCAGCTTCCTGAGGATCAAGCGAACGCCGGCCAACGGCCGAGCGAGTCCTTCGAGGTAAATCGCCCGAAACATGATGAAGAACTGGGCCAGGTCCATATCGTGTTCGCGCGCGCCGCCGTAGAAGAACAACGGGCAGAGGAGCATCTCAACCAGCAGCGGATCCGAAATGTGGCGGGCGACCTCGGCTCGCGCCGATGTTGCGAAACCCCCCGTCCCCAAACGGTCGTAATCGGCGATCGAGGCGACCAGCGAACAGAAGCCGTCCTTCTGCGAGGGGAAACTCTGGGCGATCTCCGACGCGAGCAACTCGGGATCGTTGCTGAATCGCAGCCGCGCGTCGCGAAACGCGATTTCCGAGCCGACTTGGGGGGCGAGGGCCAGTTCGTCCCAGCGAATGCGAAGCTGCCGAAGCAACCGCGTCAGGGGCCCCCGGCGGCTTCCCTTCGGCGTGTAATTGGTCACCGCGTGGAGCCCGACGTCGTACTCTCGCCCGCCTTGGCGATAGAACGAGTTCAGCCCGCCGATGACCGAGTGCCTTTCGAGGATGCACACTCGCTGATTGAAGTGCGCCAGCCGAATTCCGGCGGCCAAGCCCGACATGCCCGCGCCGATGATGATCGTGTCGTACATGGTCGGACCCGCTGACGTCTAGGCGTCCTTCAGCAGCGGTTCGAGGAACTCCACCGTGCTTGTCATGCTTGCCAACGCCGGATAGTCCTCTTCCGGAATCTGAATACGATATCGCTTGCGCAGCTCCATCACGATGTCGAGGAAGTCCATGCTGTCGAGTTCGAGTTGATCGCGAAAAGCGACGTCGTCCTTCAACTGCGACAAATCCTCGTCCGGCGCGATGTCGGAAAGAATGGACAACACCGCCTCTCTAATCTCGTTAGCCGTCATGCAATTGATCTCCCGCCTCTCTCTCAAAGTTTTCCCACGATAACCACCGAATTGATGCCCAACATTCCGAAGGAGTTGTTCAGGATGTATTTCACGTCGCCCATCTGGCTCGGTTCGTTCGCCACAAGTCCGGGCAATTCGCAGTCGGGATCGAGCGAATCGAGGTTGATCGTCGCATGGCACGCGCCGTCCTGAAATGCCGGAAGGTTCCCGGCCAATTCCAGCGCTCCGGCGGCGCCCATGGCGTGCCCGATGAAGCTCTTGGTATTGTTAAATCGCGTGCGTCCCGAAGCATCGGTCCACACCTCGCGCAACGCCACGCACTCCTGTATATCGCCCGACGTGGTCGCCGTGGCGTGAGTGCTGACGATGTCGATGTCTTGCGGCCCGAGCCCCGCATTGGCCAACGCTTTTCGGACGCACTGGGCCTGACGAGTCGGATCGGGCAGGACGAAGTCGGTGGCGTCGGTGTTCATTCCGTACCCAACTACTTCGCCGTATATCTTCGCTCCCCGCGCTTTCGCGTCGGTCAGCCGTTCCAATACGTACAGGCAGCCTCCCTCCGCAACGACAATGCCGGTGCGGTCGCGGTCGAACGGGCGCGATGCCTTCGCCGGGTCGTCGTGATGAGCCAAGGCGCCTTGGCTCTGAAATCCGGCGAAGATGCCGAACGTGTGAATGCTCTCCGAAACGCCGCCGGCGAGGGCGACGTCGCATTCGTCGAGACGCAGCATCTGGACTCCCTGGATCAACCCCGCGTTGCCGGCCGCGCACGCGGCGCCGATGCAATAGTGGGGCCCAGTGATGCCCAGGTTCAACGCGACTTCGCCGGCCGGACTATTGGCCACGGTTCGCGGGTTGTGGTGGTGCGACCAGAAGCGACAATCGTAATCGTAACCCTTGATTTGGTAGATCTCGTTTTCCGTTTCGACGTTGCCGTGTTCGGTGATTCCCACGTAGACGCCGACTTGCGACTTCTCGATGTGCTCCCAATCCAACCCGGCGTCGCCAATCGCCTCGTTCGCGCAATAGATGCCGATACTGCCGGCTCGCGTTCCGCGGCGGACTTCCTTGCGCCGCTGATATCGGCACTCGTCGAAGTCGCAGATGCCAGCCAACGTCTTGCCGAAATACCGAATTTCGTAATCGCTGACGCCGCTACGGCCAGCCAACAGGCTCTCGCGGAACACGCCGAGCGAGTTGCCGTTCGGCGCCGTGAGGCCCACGCCCGTAATCACGATTCGTTGTTGATCGGGTCGAGCTGCCATCATTTTCGTGGGGGTAGCATATACATCCGAGTTCTGGCCGGGGGGGAAAGCGTCGTAGGACGCGATTCCGCCTCGGCACGCCGACGAAGCGGTGAGAGCCTTGCCGGAGCGTGCGCCGAACCAACGAGCCTACTCGCTCAAAGGCGGTTTGACAAGGCGGCTCGTTCAGCCGGCTATTCGGGGGGGCGCGTGCGATTTCTTGCCGAGAGAAGCCCGACACTCAGGCGGAACGTTGTCCGCCCAGAGTGTCCCCTTGTTCTGTTGCGCGGAACGAGCCGGCATTGGAACGAACTGCTTGTTGCTCTTATGCCGCCATTGCCACTCTGACGGGGTATCCCGCTCGTTCAAAAAGCGGGTTTCGTTTGACTTTGAGCGAGCTTTCAATTTGAATTGGTATAGACTGGACTATTCACAGGCCTCCGATTTTGGCATAGCGTGCCAAACACAAGCCCGAATCGCAAGCGAGGACAAATCGTTTCAGAACCCTCGCTTGCGCTTCGGGCTAGTGTAGTGTCTCGTAAATAGCGTTACCTTTTTGTGGTTGTGGGGTTTCATTCTTTATAGGAGGATGGAACCCATGAAGACCGCTACGATTATTGTGCTTTCCGACGACGAACGAAAGACGCTGACTACGTGGTCGCGGGGACGGAGCACGCCCGCGCGTTTGGTGTTGCGCGCGAAAATCGTTTTGGCGGCGGCCGATGGCAAAACGAACGAAGCCATTGCCGCCGAACTCCACACCTCGAAGCCGACCGTCGGGCGGTGGCGAAAGCGATTCGCCGCTGGGCGAACGGCCGGAATCGAAAAGGACGCACCCCGACCCGGACGCACGCCCGCCATCACGGCCGAGACGGTGACGCGGATCGTGCGAAAGACGACCCAAGAGAAGCCCGAAACCGCCACGCACTGGAGCACGCGGTCGATGGCCAAGGCCGTCGGCGTGAGCAAGGCCACTGTGCAACGCATCTGGGCGGCTCACGGTTTGAAGCCGCATTTGACGCGGACTTTCAAGCTCAGCAACGATCCGCATTTTGAGGAAAAGTTGGTGGACGTGGTAGGGCTGTATCTCGATCCGCCGGAGCACGCTTTGGTGCTTTGCGCCGACGAAAAAACATCGATCCAGGCGTTGGACCGAACGCAGCAAGGGTTGCCGATTCATCGCGGCCGCCCAGGCACGATGACCCACGATTACAAACGCAACGGCACGACGACCTTGTTCGCCGCGATCGAGATGACGGAGGGCAGGTTGATCGGAAGGTGCATGTCCAAGCACCGTCACCAGGAGTGGATCAAGTTCCTCAAGCAGATCGACGCCGAAACTCCGGCGGAGCTGGACTTGCACTTGATCGTCGACAATTACGCGACGCACAAGCATCCGAAAGTCCAATCGTGGCTGAAACGGCACAAGCGGTTTCACATCCATTTCACGCCCACCAGCAGTCCCTGGCTGAACCTGATCGAACGCTGGTTCCGTGAAATCACCGACAACCGCATTCGACGCGGCACGTTCCGGAGCGTCGGGCAATTGATTCAAGCGATCATGGACTATATCAAGCAGCACAATCAATCTCCCAAGCCGTTCGTCTGGACCGCCAAAGCCGAGGAAATCCTCGCCAAGGTTCGGCGAGCCAGGAACGTCCTCGATAAACTACAATCTGTGTGAGACACTACACTAGTATGGGCTGCTGAACCGTCCCGTTTAGCGGCAGACGTTCGCGAGCCGTTTCGACCGATCTCCTCGTCCAGGAACAGACTATGAAAGGCACATGCCCCCCCACGCGAGCGATTCTCGCGATGGCCCCCGTCCTGATCGCTTTGTTCACGGGCCTTTCGGCTGACCACGCCCGGGCCGTGATCGTCGCGACCACGCTCGGCAACACGACGGCGCCGGAGGACGATTTCGGGTTCGCGAATGTCGGGGACAAGGGAAGTACTGGCGTCTACCTCGGCTACCGCTGGGTACTCACGGCGGCGCATACCAGCGCGGCCGATATCACATTTAACGGAACGGTCTACCCGTACGAGGTCGGGACCGACATTCGCCTGAAGAACCCAACTGGGTATGAACTGTCTGAATACACCGATATGCGACTGTTCCGCATCACCGAGGACCCCTATTTGCCAACCTTGAAAATTGCAGAGACCCGGATGAACGTCTGGGCCGAGGTGGTGATGGCCGGAAATGGTGGGAACCGAAGCGATACGACGCGCGCATGGACCGTCACCGCCGATTACGACAACGAGGAGACCTGGACGTGGACCGCAACCGATCCACCCGGCGATCTTCAAGGCTTCGCGATGGGAAGCGGCCAATCCGTTCGCTGGGGAACCAATCGCGTGGAACCCGGCATGTTCGCCATCAAACTGTCCGACACTAGTTCTTTTCTTGGCTTCCTGACCCGCTTTGACCAGTACGGCGCGACCGCCTACGAAGCCCAGGGGGTCGGCGGAGACTCGGGGGGCGGGGTGTTTCACAAGCGAGGCGATCAATGGGAGTTGGTCGGCATCATGAACGCCGTTTCCACCTATCCGAATCAGCCCAGTTCGGCTATTTTTGGCCTCGAAACCTACTCCACTGATCTCACCTTCTACCGCGACCAAATCCTGGAAATCATCACGCCCTTGGGCGGCGACGCCAATCTCGATGGAATCGTGGATGTCGTGGATGCGTCGATCATGGCTGCCCACTGGGGGCGAAGCGACGGGGTGTTATGGGCGCATGGCGACTTTGATGAAAACGGTGTGATCGACCAAGCCGACGCCATCATCATGGCCGACAACTGGGGCCAGTCGAAAGCCTTGGCCGGCACCGCGAGCGAGGCCGCCGCTCAGGCTGTTCCGGAACCGTCGCTGGTTGTCGTTTTCCTTGGGGGATCGCTCGCGCTGCTGGGGCGACGGAGGCGACTTCACGGACATGCGGCTTGCTGACAGGCCGCTGAATCGGCCGATTGCGAACAACCAGCCGCCGACATGCGGCGCAGGCCCTCTTCAATCGATATGGCGGGCCGANNAAAGCGGGTCATCGGTGGCTCGCGACGGATCCGCAGCAGACGGTAGCTCCACTCGACCACCGCTCCCCAGCGACGCGCGGCTGCAAGCGAAACCGATTCGGTTACGGGCGGAAGACTGCTAAGCTGAAGCAATCGGTTGATCCAGTCCCAACAATTCACCGGCTCTCCCTGGCTGATGAAGTAAGCGTTTCCGGCCACGGCTTTGCCCACGTCGAGCGTGTCGGCAGCCAAGAGATGCGCCTCGGCCGCATTCTCGACATAGACCGTGTCAATCAGATTCGTGCCGTCCCCAACACGGCGGAGCTGCCCCGCGCGGGCACGCTCGACAATTCGGGGGGCGAGGTGGGGATCATTTGGTCCCCAGATCAGATGGGGCCGCAAGGCGCATGTCGCCAAATCGCGTCCGTTGGCGGCCAGAACCTCCTGTTCGGCAAGCGCCTTGCTGTGTGCATAGTGGCATAGCCACCGACGCGGATACGGGGTTGACTCGTCGATGCCCTCCTGCGACGTGCCGTCGAAGGTCACGCTTGGGCTGCTCGTGAACACAAGCCCGCGAACGCCCTGCTTGCGACAACCCTCGATCACATGGCGAGTGCCGAGAGTATTCGTGTGGAAATAGTACTGCCAGGGCCCCCAGAACCCCGAGACGGCCGCCGCGTGAAAGACTGTGTCTACGCCCCGACACGCGGTGATGACGGCATCGCGATCGGTCACATCGCCAAGAACTACTTCGACCCCGAGTTGCTCCAACTCGGGCCGAGGACGGCGACAGTAGGCGCGGACACGGTCACCCCTCGCGACAAGTCGTTCGACGACGTGCCGTCCGAGGAACCCCCCCGCTCCGGTAACCAATGCGTTCATCGTCCTTCGTCCCCTCAAGTGAACGATTCAGGTCGCACCACATAGCCGCACACATGTAGCACAGCCGCCCTCGGCCGTGAAACACGAGCTGCGTCAACCGGGGGCCCGCCCTCAATCTACACGTTTTCACCGCGTTCGACCAGCCAGCCGTTCGGCGGCCCAGACGGCCAGCTTCTCCCGAAAGATCTTCGCGTTGTGCCGAATATCCACGGGCAGCGAGGGGTGAAGCAAGAACGTGTCGATCGACTCGGTCAATGGGCTGCCTTGGCCAAGATCGCGAATCTCGGCAAGGAGGTCGGCCCGGCCCGCGTCGGTCGATGGCATTTGGCCTTCCCACGGTTCAAGGACGATGACGGGCCGCTGGCTGCCCGGCGAGCCGACCCCCACCAGAGCGCTCCGATAGACGGCCTCGTGCCGATTGAATATGGCCTCGCAAGGCACCGTGAATAGCGGGCCGTCAGGCGTCAGGACGCGATGGGCCACGCGACCGCAGAACCAGAACCGATCCTGTTGATCGAGGTAGCCCGCATCGCCCATTCGGTGCCAGAATCGGTCGGAGTCGGCGATTTTGGCCATGGCCGTGGCCTCCGGCCGATTGACGTACGCCCGCGTGACGGCCGGGCCGCAGACGATCAGTTCCCCGATCTGGCCCGACGACAAGACGTGGCACTCGTCAATCGATCGCAGCGGCCGATCTGCGATCTGGATGACCTTCCAATCGACACCGGGGAACCGGCGGCCCACGCATGTCCCCTTGCCCTGCTGGCTTCGCGAGGCCGTCTCTCGAAGAACCTCGGTGGCGGCGATCGACGCAACCGGCAGGGCCTCGNNCCTCGGCGTGAATGGCCCCTTTCATACGTTTCAAAACATGAACCGGGACCGGCGCGCCGCACGAAAGCACCCTGCGGAGGGTCGGCATTCGCACGGCATTCTCTTCGCAGTACCGGCCGATCCGGTTGAGCATGGCCGGCGAGCCGAACATCTGCGTCACGCGCCATTGTTCGACCGCTTCGATGATCTTTGCTGGATCGACTCGGGCCGGTTGCGTCGGATCCATGTCGGGAATTACCGATGTGACGCCCATCGCGCTGTTGAACAGGCCGAACATGGGGAAGCCGGGCAAGTCGATCTCGCCCGGCGCAATCCCGTAGAAATCGCGAATCTGCGTCGCCTGCGAGTCGAACGTGCGATGGCAGTAGAGCACACCCTTCGCCGGGCCGGTGCTGCCGGTCGTGAAGATGATGGCCGCCGGATCGTCGGCCCTGGTCGGCGCCAACTGGGTGCCCGGGTGGGGTCCGCGCCGGATTTCCGCCAGCGTTCGGCCTCCCCAGAACCATCGCCGGCCGACCGTGATATTGTAGCGGGCGCGTGGGAAGCAACCTCGCAGCAACGTTCGCACCGCCTGAACGGCGGAAATCGCCACGAATCCCTCCGGCTCGACCTCGCGAAGACAACGAATCAGGTTGCCGCGCCCCATGCCCGGATCGATCAGCACCGTGACCATGCCCGCCTTGAGCAGGGCAAACATGAGCGAAACGAAGTCGATTCCGG
>DOEZ01000037.1 GCA_003532715.1 Planctomycetaceae bacterium | reverse complement strand
TACCCCTGCTCTCGTGAATTCACGCACCTGTGTCCGGATAGCCGCCACCTGGGCGGTGAACGGGCGGGGGGCGGCTGGGCTGAGTATGTCGCCGTCGACGCGGCCAACGCCCATTCAATTCCCGATGGCGTCTCGTTTGCCGCCGCAGCGCTGACCGAACCGGCCGCCGTTTGCTATCAGAGCTACCGGCGCGGCTCGATGCATGCCGGCCACGACGTCCTCGTCATTGGCGACGGCCCGTTTGGACTGCTTCACGCGGTCATTGCCCGCATCCTCGGCGCGAAAACTCTCATCGTCGCCGGCCACCACGATGAGCGACTGGCTCGCATTGCTCGATATTCTGGCGCGACGACCTGTAACACCCGACGAGAAGATGTTGGAGAACTCGTCGCCACGATGACCGGCGGCATTGGCGTTGACATAGCGATCGAGGCGACCGGCGCTGGCGCGGCGCCAAACATCGGCATTGCCGCTTTGCGTCACCGAGGCACGTTGGTTATCTTCAGCTATATATGGCGGCCGGAACCTCCCGACTTCGGAACGGTGAGCATGAAAGAGTTGAACCTGGTTGGCGCGTGCCGCTCGCTCGATTGCTTTGAACCGTGTTTGCGATGGATGGCCGAAGGCAAGCTGCCCGTCGATTCTATCGTCGATCTGCAATTGCCCCTGGAACGAATCGACGACGCCATTCGGCAACTGACGGAGCGAAAGAAGGACATCTTTAAGGCCGTGCTTCTGCCCGGCCGTCACTGAGACTCCCGCGACAGGTAGGAACCATGTCAACGTCCATGCGCGAGATCCTGAAGTTCTCTCTCGGACCCGAACAGGCTGCCCTATGGTTCCTCGGGCAGTCGGGATTCGTGGTTCGCGCGGCGGGCGTCACGGTGGTCATCGATCCCTATCTGAGCGATTCGGTGAGCAAGCTGGTTCCCGAATTGACTCGCCGCTATCCCCCGCCCATCCAGCCCGACGAACTGCGGGCCGACGTGTTCGTTGTCACCCACAACCACCTCGACCACCTGGATCCGGATACGATCGGGCCCTATCGTCACAAGCGGGAAACATGGTTTGTCGCTCCTCGGTTGGCTGCGAGGGAACTCCATTCGTTGGGCGTTTTGCCGGAGAACCTCGCGGTGGTCGATTCGGGCATCACGGCAACGGTGCGCGGCGTCGAGATCACTGGTGTCCACGCAATTCCGAATGATCCCGCGGCGATCGACACGGCCGGCTACAAAATAACCTTCGCCAACGGCCGAAGCGTCTACCACAGCTCCGACACGGCGTTCTCTGAACTGCTCCTGGCTTGCGTCCCTCGCGCCGAAGTGGCTTTGGTTTGCATCAACGGCAAATCGGGCAACATGGATCCGGCCGAGGCGGCGCGGGTTGCCGTAAGAGTCGAGGCAAGAATCGCCCTGCCACACCATCACGACCTGTTTGAACTTAATGCCGAGCATCCAAGGTCGCTGGCCTATCAACTCAAATACCTTGCCTCCAATATACAAGCACCTACCCCGAGTCTGATGACGCCGTTGGTCTGGACCGGTTAGTCGCGAGGTAATCTCATGCCCGGCATGGATACGTTTCCCCTTCATTGGCTCGATTACCTTGCTTTTGGGCTGTATTTCGTGGGTTTGTGCGGAATTGGCTATTGGGCGGGACGCAGGGAGAAAACGGGATCGGAGGACTACTTTCTCGCCGGTCGCACCCTCCCGTGGTACGTCGTGGGTACTTCGTTCATCGCCTCGAATATAAGCACCGAGCACTTCATCGGCATGATCGGGGCCGCGTACATCTATGGGATCTCGATCGCGATGTACGAATGGGGCAATATCAATGCGTTTAGCGTTTTGATCTGGTTGTTCATTCCTTTCCTGCTCGCAGCCAAGGTCTTCACGACGCCCGAGTTCCTGGAAAAAAGGTTCAATAATTTTCTGCGACAGTTCTTCGCCGTCGTGACCGTCATCAGCAATGTCGTCGCTTTTCTCGCCGCGGTCCTTTATGGCGGCGGCCTGGCGTTGGAGAAGCTCTTTTCCGGTTCGATCAGCAGAATCACGGAGCCCATCGCGGCAAATTTCGTCGGCCAGGAGCGGCTGCCCGAGGTGTTGCCCCAAGTGAATCTCTGGTTCGCCATCGTCGTACTCGGCGTCGTCGCCGGATCCTGGGCCATCTACGGAGGCATGCGTTCCGTCGCCTGGACCGACTTCTATACCGTCATCATCATGGTGGCCGGCGGGCTGGTGGTCACCGTTCTGGGATTGTACATGCTTTCCGGCGAGTCCCACTCCCTCGCCCGTGGACTCGACGTGATGATTGAATGCAATCGGGCCGAATCGGGCGTTCATGCCGAAGCCGCCGTCCACCACGCAAGACAAATCGTGCAGCGAGATCAGTACGACCGCATGTCCGTCATTCAGCCAACCTCCCATGAAACACTCCCCTGGCCTAGCCTGCTGTTCGGATTCCTTACGACCGGAATCTGGTACTCCGTCTTGAATCAGTTCATGATACAACGCGTGCTCTCCGCGCGGAACATGTATCATGCCCGCATGGGAATTGTCCTGGCCGGCTATATGAAGATCCTCATGCCGCTGATCGTCGTGGTGCCGGGACTTATCCTCTTCGCCCGGTATCCAGAGGTCATGTTTCAACCGTGGAGGGACGTTCGTTCCGCGGCCGATCGGGGGTATATCGTCATGCTTCAGACTCTGGTTCCGATCGGATTACGAGGCCTCTTTCTGGCCGCGTTGTTCGGCGCGATCCAGTCGACGGTGAACTCCGTGCTCAACTCGACGGCAACGATCGTCACGCTCGATTTCTACAAGCGAATGTGGCGTCCGGACGCCAAAGAAAAACACTTCGTGAAGGTAGGGGTCTGGACCAGTGTCGCGATCCTGTTCATCGCCATCGTGATGGCCGGTTTCGTGGGACGTTTCAAAGGAGGGCTTTTCGAGTATATCCAGACCCTCTACGCGTTCTTCGCGCCGCCTTTTTCGGCCGTATTCTTGCTGGGGATTCTCTTCAAACGGATCAACACCAAGGGAGCGACCGTTACGGTCGTCGCGGGATTCGCCTTCGGAATCCTCATTAAGGTATATCTGGCAAGCTATCCCGATCTCTTGGGCCAGGCGGTTTACTCTTTCGTGAAACCGTTTAGCAACCAATCGCTGATCCATTGGATATTCTGCGTGGTCTGTTGCGTGGTCACGAGCCTGGCGACCGCGCCGCCCAGCCCCG
>DOEZ01000155.1 GCA_003532715.1 Planctomycetaceae bacterium | reverse complement strand
ACTCGGCGGGCGACGACCTGCTCACGGCCGCGCCCGGCTTGTCGACGTTCACCGGCACGGGCTTCGTCAATCGGTTCGTCAACTACCGCTACGTCCACGCCTATTCGAACAACGGCGGCGCCGACAAGGCCGTGCTCCACGACTCGGCCGGCGACGACACACTGACGACCACGCAATTCTACTCGAGAATCCTGGGCCCGAACTACTACGCCAATGCCCACATGTTTGGCGAGGTAAGGTCCTACTCGACGGCCGGCGGGACCGACACGGCGCTGATGTTCGACACGAACGGCAACGACACGTTCGTCGGCACGACGACCTACGGAAGGATGACCGGGCCGGACTATTATGCCCTGGCCCACGGCTACGATTACGTTAAGGCGTATGCCAACAACGGCGGCACCGATACGGCCGAATTGCACGATTCGCCGGGCAACGACACGTTCACCAGCACGCCGGCCTACGGCAAAATGACCAGTGCGACGCACTATCTGCTGGCCACGTCGTTCGAGTACGTCAAGGCATTTGCCGTCAACGGCGGAATCGATACGGCCACGATGCTTGGATCGACGGGCAACGACATCCTCGTGGCCACGCCCGAATACGCCAAGCTCTACAACTCCACGTTCTACGTCATCGCACGCCAGTTCGAGGCGGTGACCGTGCATGGCCAAGGCGGAAACAATGACCAGGCACGGGTTACAACGTCGCCGGTCAACACGGCACACCTCAATGCCCTAGGCGACACGGCGCAGCTCTCCGACCTGTTCTGGGCGATTACGGTAAAGAAGTTCAACAGCGTGGAGGCGATCAACAACAAGGTGACGCCCGACACGAAGACGGTGGGCGCGACCGACTTCGTTCTCGCGACCGTCGGCCCCTGGACCGACGTTCCGTAGGCGGTTGGCAAACCGACAAGGACGGGCAAACGATCCATCCACGGGGAAGACAAACGTAGGACGGGCAAACGATCCACCCACGGGGAAGACAAGCGTAGGGTGGATCGAGGAAGCGTAGGGTGNNCCTCCGCGAGCCCCACCAACGTCGTTTGCACATGTTCAACACGATCTCAGCCCACCCAAGGGGTTCTCTGGGCGTCAGCTTGTACATTTCTCCTTTCTCGTGCGTTGTCTTGGTAGAGTTGGTAGAGGTGGCTCGTCCACCCCTGGAATTGACGTCGGGGCAAGCTTCTGGTACAAGGTGCTTCGAGTAGAAGCAACGTCGAAGCAGGTGCGGACTTGCAGGGGGAGGCCAGCAAGGATGGGCAAGCCGTCCATGCCACCCAGGCGTCAAGAGCGAAGGAGCAACCGTCATGGATCTATTCGAAGCCATTGCCAAACGCCATAGCTATCGCGGCCCGTTCACCGACGCTCGGGTGCCTCGCGACGACCTGCGAAAGATCGTGCAGGCCGGCATTCAGGCCCCGTCGGCGTGCAACGAGCAGGTGGCCCAGTTCGTCATCGTCGATGATCCGAAGATATTGAAACAGATCGCCCAAATCGTCAATCGGCCGGTTTGCGAGACGGCCCCGGCGATGATCGTCTGCTTGACCGACAATCGGCCCGTGTTCAAGGACATCGCCTTTCCGGCCGAGGACTGCGCGGCGTCGGTCGAAAACATGCTGCTGGCGATCACGGCGATGGGCTATGCGAGCGTTTGGCTCGACGGGGTGCTGCGAATCGGCGACGTGGCGAGCCAAATCGGCCGCCTGTTGGGCGTGCCCGACGAGTTCGAGATTCGCATTCTTCTGCCCGTCGGGGTGGCGGCCGAGCTGGGCACGCAACGCGAGAAGCTGCCGTTCGAGCGGCGTGCGTGGTTTGATCGGTACGGGAAAGTCACATGACGACGAATGATTCGATCGACGTTGAATTCCGTTACACACCAGACGAATACTCTCGAGCGGTGAGGCGGCACTTCCGCTCCGCTTTCAACGTTCGGCTTGACATCGTTGGGGCGGTCGTCAGTTGTGGTGTGGGCATCTGCGTTCTCTGGACCACCCCATATGTCGTACTTGGCTGGGTTTCGCTTGCGGCCGGACTGACGTTGCTGGGAATGGTGACGTATGCCCTGCTTCTGATGCCGAAGATGATGTACCATGCCGAGCCGAAGCTGAAGGAAGAATACCGCATCTCGTTCTCGGACGAAGACATCCGCTTCACGACTCGCGGCATTGATTCCGTGCTGCAATGGTCGGTCTATCATTCGTGGCTTCGCGACGACGAGTTCTACATCTTGTACCACGGAAAACGCAACTTGACGGTGGTTCCGCGACGGGTTCTGTCGACGGCGGACGCCGATCAACGTTTCGAGAAGCTTCTACGAAGCAAGATTAGCGAACGCCCCTTGCACGGAAACTGACACACGCCGTTAGGCGGTCTTGATTCCTAGCCACGGAGGGGTACAATAAACCCGACCGACGTGCGAATAACCTGAGTACCCGGCCAGTGCTCATTTTCTGGGCGTCACGGGCGTCCTGTACGTGCCCGGCGAGGCACTGGCGACACGCCAGTGGCACCCATTTGGGGTCTGGCCGGGTAAGCGCGGACGAATGGTGCGTTAACAACCCAAACAAGGTCTAACCGGAAGGGAGCCTGAACATGGGCGCTGCCATGGGTACTCTTATCGTGATCGGCGTGGTCGTCGTCGTGATCGTGCTGCTGGTGATCGGCATTTACAACAAGCTGGTCGCGCTGCGGAACCGCTACAAAAACGCCTTTTCCCAGATCGACGTCCAACTGAAGCGCCGCTACGACCTGATCCCCAACCTGGTCGAGGTGGCCAAGGGCTACATGAAGCACGAGCGCGAGACGCTCGAGGCGGTAATCACCGCCCGTAACCTCGCGGCCAATGCCGGCCAACAGGCGGCGGCCAATCCGGGCGATCCGTCGGCCATGAAGTCGCTGGGCAGCGCCGAGGGCCAACTCACCGGCGCGTTGGGCCGGCTGTTCGCCTTGTCCGAGAACTATCCCGACCTGAAGGCCAACCAGAACATGCTGTCGCTTCAGGAAGAACTGTCGTCGACCGAGAACAAGGTGGCCTTTGCCCGGCAGGCGTACAACGACGCGGTGATGGCCTACAACACGTCGCGAGAGACGTTCCCCAACGTGATCTTCGCCGGCATGTTCAACTTCCAGGAGGCGAACCTGTTCGAGGTTGAAGAGGCCCAGCAACGCGAAGCGCCAAAGGTTTCGTTCGGCTAGTCATCCCGTGGGGACCCGCTCATGGATTTCTTCGAGCAACAAGACGTCGCGCGGCGGCAGACCGGTCGGTTGATCTGGTTCTTCGTTCTGGCGGTGATTGGCATCGTCGTGGCGGTCTATCTCGTCGCGTGGTTCGCTTTGACGATGATTGGCAGCTATGCCGACGAGCCCGGCGCGGCCAATCCCTACGCCGATTCGATCTGGCAGCCCGAGTTGTTTCTCATGGTCGCGCTTGGCACATTGGCCGTGATTCTGCTGAGCAGCCTTTACAAGACGGCGCAGCTTTCCTCGGGCGGCGAGGCGGTGGCCTTGATGATGGGCGGGCGGATGGTCGACCCATCGACTCGGGACTTGGCCGAACGCCGGCTGTTGAACGTCGTCGAGCAGATGGCGCTGGCTTCGGGCACCCCGGTGCCGCCGGTCTACGTGATGGATCAGGAGCCGAGCATCAACGCCTTCGCCGCCGGGCATCAACCGGGCGACGCCGTGATCGGCGTGTCGCGCGGGTGCCTCGAATATCTCGACCGCGACGAACTCCAGGGCGTCATGGCCCACGAGTTCAGCCACATTCTCAACGGCGACATGCGGCTGAACCTCCGCCTGATCGGTATTTTGCATGGCATTCTCGTGCTGGCTATCATCGGCTGGTTCGTCTTGCGGAGCATGAGATTCTCGGGCGGAAACCGCAACAGCAAGGGAGGCGGTGGGGCGGCCGTCGCCATTCTTGTCGTCGGCGTCGGGCTGTTGGTCGTCGGTTCCATCGGGCTATTCTTCGGCAAGCTGATCAAGAGCGCCGTCTCGCGCCAGCGCGAATACCTGGCCGATGCCTCGGCCGTCCAGTTCACGAGGCTGCCCGATGGCATCGGCGGGGCGCTGAAGAAAATCGGCGGCCGGCCGGAAACGTCAAGAATCGAAAGCCCGCACGCCGAAGAGATCAGCCACATGTTCTTCGGCAGTGCCTTCGGCAGCTTCAGCGCCCAACTTTTCGCGACGCATCCGCCGTTGGTCGACCGTATCAAACGGGTCGATCCGAGTTTCGACGGCACGTTTCCGAAGGTCAAGCCAGTCGCCCTGACGGCCGCGTCGCTGGCGGCCGAAACGGCGCGGAAGCCGAGGCCCGCGCCGGGCAAGGCGCTCGACGCGATTCTGCCGGGCGGCGCCGCGACGCCGATCGACCCGGCCGGCGTGCTCGGGCAGATGGGGATGCCGGGCATGGACAAGATTCTCTACGCCGCCATGTTGTTGGAAACCATGCCCCAGCCGCTGCGCGACGCGGCCCACGAACCGTACGGCGCCCGGGCCGTCATTTATGCCGTGTTGCTCGGCGGCGAGCCCGCCGTGCGGGCGAAGCAGTTCGCCGCCTTGCGACCCAAGGCCGAGGAGCTTTCGTATCGTGAGACGCAACGACTAGCGCCGTTGATCGACCAGTTGACCGGCCCGGCCCGGCTGCCGCTGGTCGAAACGACATTTCCGGCGCTCAAAAAGCTCTCGCCCGAGCAGTACACGCAATTTCGCGGGAATGTGGAGCAACTGATCAAAGCCGACGACAAGGTCGATCTGCTGGAATACACGGTTCACGCGATGCTTTTGCGGAATTTGGACGTTCATTTTGGCTTGGCCAAGCCGGCGGCCGTCCGCCACCACCGAATCGATTCACTCCTGCCGGCGTTGATTCGCGTTCTGTCGATGCTGGCTTATGGCGGCCAGACCGACGAAGCCGACATCCGCCGTGCGTTCGACAAGGGAATGGCCCAGGTCGGGCGAATCGGCTCGGTCCTTCCGAAGAACGAGTGCTCGTTGGGCAATCTCGATGCCGCGCTGAAGACTCTCGCCGAGGCCGCTCCGACGTTGAAACGCGAGATTCTCAGTGCATGCGTGGCGTGCGTGGCGGCTGACGGCACGGTCACCCCGCGCGAAACCGAGCTGCTTCATGCGGTGGCGGCGAATTTGGGCGTGCCGATTCCGCCGATCGTCGCGCCGGCGTCGGAGGATCGTGCTTCGTAAAGGCTCGCATGAGGAATCACCACGAAGAGCACGAAGCACACGAAGAGACGCGTCGTTTCGGGTCAGGCTCCTTCCTCCAGGATTTGCCGCAACCGCTTGATCTCCCGCGAACGTCCCTTGTNNTGACGACTTCCTTCTCGATGTCATGTTTCCGTCGCACCTTGTCCGTAGCGGCTTCTTCCCGCACTTCGGCCGCACGCGCGCGGCACGACTGTAGAAGCAGGTTCCAGCCCCTGGCATCGCGCTTTTTGGGAATCTCGACCTTGTATCCCAGGCAGAAGCAATCCCGACCGCATACCCCACACTTGGGAAGTCCAGAGGCTGTCTTGGCTTGCCGCGTGGCGAAACGACAATCGAAGCACACCCAGTTGTAGTTGCTGGCTGACATTCCCGCTGGAATCCCCATTTAAAGCAATCGTTCTACCCAATCCGCCCCGCTTCTCCGCTCAGGTGCCTTCCAGCGTCGGACGAGACACTCGCTGCGTGCGAACGGACGCAAGAACGAAGAAACGCCCGATGCTCGCGACATTGGGCGTTTGACGTAAAACGATCATAGTGTTCGAGTTACGTATGCGGAGGACATGGGACTCGAACCCACAACCGGCAAGCCGGCACCTGATTTCGAGTCAGGCTGCTAACCAATTCGCGTATCCTCCGGCTGGTATCTAACAATCTACCCCCCGACCGCCCTTTTGACAAGCGTGGCCACCGGCCTTTTTACGCGATTGCTTGCCCGGT
>DOEZ01000110.1 GCA_003532715.1 Planctomycetaceae bacterium | reverse complement strand
CGCCGCCGAGCGAGAGCGTCTGGGCGCCGTTCTTGGTCAACGAGCCGGTTCCACCGATCGCGCCCGTGAAGTTGACGGCCGCGGTGGTGGCGTTGAACTCGAGCGCACCGTTGTTGGTGATGCTCTTCGCGAGAAACGTCGCGTTGGTGGTGTTTTCGAGCACGAGCCGGCCGCCGCCGATCGTGGTTCCGCCGGTGTAGGTGATGTTCGCGCCGGCGAGGGTCTGCGTGCCGGCGCCCTGCTTCACGAGCGACAGGTGTACGCCGCCATAGTCGCGGAGATATCCGTCGTAGGCATGGTTCGTCGAGCCGGTGATGGTCAGGGCGCCGCTCTGAATAATACCGCGGCCGTTGCTGCAGGCGATGCCGCCCACGGTCTCGGTATATCCGTTGAGATAGAGCCGGGCGTAATTGGCCGTGTTGCTCAGCGAGACCACCGAAGAGTTGGCGATTTGCTCGTTGCGGCTGAGCTGGACGTAGACGTTGTCGCCCGTGCCGGTGATATTCAAATTACCCGGAATCGCCGCGCCCGAGGATTTGTTTAAGTAGAGCGATCCGGCCGTGACGGTGGTCGAGCCGGTGTACGTGTTGCCGGACGAGCCGCCGAGCGTCAGGGCGTACGAGCCGGACTTGACCAGCGAACCGGTTCCGCTGATTACGCCTGCGTGGCTCACGTCGGTCGCGGTGGTGCTGAATTCGAGGGTGGCGTTGTTGGTGATGCCGGCGGCGAGGAAAGTGGAATTGGTCGTGTCTTCGAGCACGAGCCGGCCGCCGTTGATCGTGGTTCCGCCCGTGTATCGGATGTTCGCGCCCGAAAGGGTCTGCGTGCCGGCCCCCGTTTTGACCAGCGCCACCTTTCCGGTGCTGCCGCTCTGATAACGGTCGCGCAGATAACCGTCGTAGGAATAGTCAGACGAGGAATTGAGTGTCAACACGCCGTTGGTCGAAATGCCCGATTCGTTCTCCGTATTCTGAATCACCCCTCGACCGTCCGAGCAGGCGATGCCGGCCACGGTCTGGCTATTGCCCAGTAGGTTCAAGCGGCTGGAGTAGGCCGGGTCGTTGGCGAACGTGATGATCGCCAACGAGGCGATTTGGTTCGATCGTTCGATATAGACATAGTTGTTTTCAACGCCGTTGCCGGTCAAATTGAGATTTCCCGGGATGGCGACGCCTGAAGTCTTGTTCAGTCGCAGCCGACCGGCCGTCACGGTGGTCGCGCCGCTATAGGTGTTGCCGCTCGATCCGCTCAGAGAGAGGACGCCCGAGCCGGTCTTCGTCAACGATCCGGTGCCGCTGATGACTCCCGAAATGGTGGCGAAGTCGCCCGACTCGAACGGGTTGTCGTCGATCTGGATGGTTCGCGAGCCGCCGTTGAGGTTCAACCCGTTGCGAAGCTCGGTCTCGTACCGCGCCGAGTTGGAACTCAGTTTGAGAACTCCGGCAATGGCCTGTTTGCCGTCGGCGCCACCGAAGTTGATGGTTTGCGGGGTGGAGCCGCCGCCGATGTTGACGGTCATCTTTCCGCCGCCGGCGGAGAATCCGCCGCTCTTCCAGATGACGCGGCGCGAGGTTTCGCCGCCGAATCCCCAGAGCGGTTCGGCATAGGTGATCGCGCTGTTGCTTTGGAGCACGCCGCCGTCGAGAATCAGGCCGCTCCAACCGGAGAGTCCCTTGTCGCGATCGGCCTGGAGCGCGCCGCCGGCGATGGTCGTGGAGCCAACGTTGCCTAGCCCGTCGCCGTACTCGTTTCTCTGACCGGCGTCGCCACCGGTCAGAATCAACGTGCCGGGTCCCGTCTTTCGCAGAGCGCCGGTCCAGAGATCGGAACTGAAACCCTGAACATCGGTGATGACGCCCGAGACAATGGCGATATCGCCTCCCGAATTGGGGTTGTCTTCGACATGGATCGTGCGCTGGGCCGCGTCCAGGTCGATGCCGTTTTCGAAGGTCACCGAATTGGCGGCCGTGGTCGAGCCGAACTTGAGGGTTCCGACGATATGGGTGCCCTTCGTCGTACCCCAGGTAAGGGTCGAGGTTCCGTTGTTGACTCGCACGGTCATGGGGCCCGCGCCGCCGGCGAAACCGCCGCCGCCCGTGTTCCACTGGAACTTGCCCGAGCCCGTGGTTCCCAGGCTTCGGGTGAAGGTGGTCGTGCCGTTGCTCTGCAGGACGCCGCCGTTGAGGTTCACGAAGCTGGCGGTGGGCAGTCCGACGCCGCTGTCGGCCTGGACCGCCCCGCCGTCGTAGATCGAGGTCCAGTTGGTGTAGTTGTTGGCGCTGTTGTGCAGGATGATCGTGCCGCGGTCGCGTTTGTCGATCCAGCCTCCGCCGCTGATCTTGCCGTAGGCGTTGCCGACGACGCCTTCGGGCTGGCTGAAGCAGATGCCGTGGCTGCCCGATTGGGCGTCGATGTCGACCGAGTAGTCGGCGGCGCCGTTGAGCCAGAGATACGCGCCGCTCGTCAAGATGATCTTGCCCGGGGCGGCGCCCATCGCGTTGAGCGCGCCGCCGCCGTCGATCGAGCCGGTGACAATGGTGTCCGCGCTGCCGGTGATGGTGAGATTGCTGATGATCGTGTGCAGATCGCCGCCGATGGTCAAGGTCTTGCCCGAAGCGACGGTCCAGGTCTGGGGGGCGCCGATGGTGACGGGGGCGTTGATCGCGGCCGTTTCGTTGGCGGTGATTCCGCCGCTGGTGACGGTCAGCGCGCCGCTGCTAACGCCGTTGAACACGTAACCCGTCGCCCCGGCGCTGATTGTCAGCCCGTGGGCGATGACGGTGCCGCTCAGGGCGACGTCGGTTCCGGTCGAGGCGTTGAAGGTGGCCCAAGTTTCGCGGTTCTGCCAGGCGTAGGTCGTCAGCGACGCGCCGTACATATCGGTGCCGGACCAATGATCTCCGCCGCTGGACCACGTGCCCGAGCCGCCCTTCCAGGTGACGCTGGCCATGGGGCCGGTGAAGACGACGGGGCCGTTGAGCGCGCAGACGTCTCGGTTGTACTGTGGATCTACCTTGAAGATATCCCACCATTCGTACGTCACGCCGCGAAACGAGGGACGCGCGTCATACGTGATGGCGCCGTAACCATCTTGGATCGTGCCGGGTCCATTGGAGTTCCAGCCGGTTCCCCAACTGTTCTTGATAATCCAATACCCGCCGCCGGGGACGCTCGCGTCGTCGTGGAATCCGACGAGGACGACCACGTGACCGCCGCGATCCTCGCCGGGATCGGGGATGTAGAAATCGGTGTCGGCCGTCATGCGAAACGTCAGAGGACCGTATTTCTTCAGGCAGTCCTTGATATGGGCGATGTTCGTATCCTCGGCGAGACGGTTGAGGTTGGACGTGCTTTTGAAAACACGGTCTTGCCAGCCCGAAGCCAAAGGCCAATAGGGCGCCACGCCCGTGTCGGGACTGCTCGACTGGTACGGGCATTCCGAATCGAGGACCACTCCGTGGTTGGTGAAGTAGTCCATGACCTTGTACGCGCTGCCCCCGTCGGTGCTGCCCATGTTGGGGTTTGTTTCCCAATTGATCTGCTGTTCCGAGACGTTCGGTCGATAGGCGCTGTCGTTGCGGGTGAGCATGTACTTCGATTCGATCACGCCGCACGCCGCGAAGTCCCAGCAGGTCCCGCCAAATTGGCTCCTCACCGGGCTGAGCCAATTCTGCCCATCGACGTCGCGCCAGTCGAACGTCTCGGCCGAGGTGGCATGAAACGACAGAAGAACGCCCGCGAGAAAAACGATCAACACACCGAGAAATCGAAATAGGCGGCCCGAACCGTTCCCTGTCATGAAAGACTTCCTTTGGGGGGGCGAATGTAGTGTATAAATTCCTAACATACAGTATACAGAAAGGACGCGGTTGAGATCAAGAACCAGGGGGGTAAGGTCGTGGGCGCAATGTTCCAAGGGCTTGTCCTTGATCCGCTGGGCACGATAATGGGTCGCGGCCGTTTTCCTGGCGAACCTGGCCAATGCCGACAATGTCTAACCCGATTCGGTGGATGCGGAAATCGGCGAAAGCGTCACACTCACGAAAGAGTCTCGAATAATGACTGAAGAAGCTGCCGTTACTGGTGCTGCGTCGCAACCGGCCGACTTGGCCGCCGGCTGGGAGGCCCTGAACCTGACCGACGATATCCGCCGGGTGCTGGGCCGCGCGCCGTCGGTCGTTTTCGCCGGCTCGATCGAGGAACTCTACGACCTGGCGTGCGGCTGTAC
>DOEZ01000111.1 GCA_003532715.1 Planctomycetaceae bacterium | reverse complement strand
GCCGACCGATTTGCAGGCCGCCAACAGCCGACCCAGTTCGGCGCGCCGGTCGTCGCCAAGCCGGAACGTCTGCGTATGCTCCGCCACGGGCTCGTTGGGTCTTCGTGCGAGAATAGAGTACCCGGCCTGATGACCGTCACCTTGAATAAGCAGCCGGCGACGCCCCCTCCACATGCCGTCTATCGTAACCTCGACGCGGTCGAACGATTCGGCGGTTGTTATGCGTGGCAAGACACGCTCCACGCTGATCTTCCGCCGCCCGGCTTCTTGGCGGATCGCATCGATCGTCCCGGGGCCGAACTGGTCGCAAAGCTGATTCGCCGTAACGTAGAAGTAATCCTGTTGACGATACTCCCGATCGGACTGGGGCTGCTTGTCGGGAATCTGGGCTCGTTCGAGCCGGTCGACAAAGAACCGGGCCAAGAGCCGATCCTGATCGGCGTACGGCTTCGGAAACACGCTGCTATCGAGCGTCTCGCCGCCGAGGCCCGTGTAGGAAGCCGCTTCTTGCGTGATCCGGGCAATTGCCTGAGCGGCCCATTGGCGATACTTGAAATGGGCCAGGTTCCGGCCTTCGACCATCAATCGTTCGAGCCGCGGATCACCGGCAGCCATCGCGCGAAGTAGCGGCAGATAGGTTTGGTTCAATACGGTTGGACCTTCTGGATGGTATCCGGCTGGACCTGGCCGACCAATTCTCTCAAAGAAGTGCAAGGTAAACCGCCCTATTTCATGAACGCCTTCGGCCCGTTGATAGCAGCGAACGGCGTACGCCTGTTCGGCTTCGTCCAGATCGAAGGGACGCAGCAATTCATCGGGAATCCGCACCGGTCCCTCGCCGCCCGAATACGCATTGGGATCCGGATTGAGCCGTTCGGTCACCTGATGGAACCGCAGTTCCGGCGCGATGTCGAAATCAATCCCCGCCCCCTGCTGGTAGAGTTGGTGGTGGAACATGGCGAAGATTGCCACGCGGCGCAACGCCTTGGCGGCTGCTTTCTCGTCGGGCAGTTGGGCGAGCACCCAGGCGGCATGAACCGCGCGCTGGGCGTCGGGGTCGTCGAGAATCGGCTCCAACGCCTTGACAGCCTTTTGGCCGCCGCACGTGGTCAAAACCCGCATGGCATGGCCCTCGGACGGCGTGCCCAGACAGGAGAGCACAAACGCCTCGCGTTCCGCTCGCCGTGGCTCGTCGGCCGGCTTGATTTCCAAGAGCGACCTGGCGGCCAAACGTCGCACTTTCTCGTCCTCGGACTTCAACTGAACGTACAGATCGTTCACCGTCCCGGGAACGCCCAACTTCGCGCCGGCTGCCTGGGCCGCATTGCGAATGACCGCATTTTGCGAACGGGTAAGCTTCTGGACGTCGGCGGCCGACTCCTTGAGATCATAAACGGCCACCGCGTCGAGGATGAGGGTTGCCGCCTCGGCCGTGCTCACCGTGGTCTTTTCGCCGCCGGCCGCGACGGTCGGTTCGCTCATCAACAGACTCATTGCCCGGCCGACCAGCGGGCCGAATCGCCTCGCTTTGTCCGACGCGGCGACGGTGCAAAAACGGGCCATCGGTTGCAGATTCGTCTCTTCGAGCATGAGCGGAACGAGTATCCCGCCGATGTCGTGGCCCCGATTGGCCATGTAGCCGACCGCGGACGGCACGGCGCCGGGGACTCGCGGGTTGTATCCGGCGGCACGCAGCATCGCCACCTTGCGGCCGTCCGGCATGTCGGCGGTGGCGATTCCGCGAATGACGGCCTCGATGTGTGTGAGACTCTGGCCGAACGTCCCGAGACGGTCGAGCACTTCCTTCTCGGCCTGCGGGCTCTCGTCGATCGACAGATAGGCCGCAACGGCCTGCTGTTGGTGGTAGGAACGGTTGTCGCCTTGCACCAATTCGAGAATCCGCGGCAATGCGTCTTTGTCCTTCCATGCAGCAAGGATCAGCAGGGCCGGATACTGACCGGCATGGTCCGTGTCGCGCAACATTTGCATCACCAGCGGACGGATTTCTTTCGCGTTCAACTTGGCCAAACCGTCGATTCGCCGGCGGAGCTGTTCCTCGGTTTCCTTGTAGCGTCGGGCCCCGTCGAGAAGCGTCCTTTGGTCGTCGGTCAATCCGTGGTTCTTCGGATCGATTTGGGCCAGAGCCTTGTAAGCCTCGACGGCCATGCCCCAGTTGCCGCCCGCCGCGACCGGCTCGAGCAGGCCAATGCCGGCCGGCTCACGCATCTCGCCGAGAAGCCGAATCGCCTGCACCGTGTCCCATGACGACTTGCCGGGCTCGGCCAGCAACGGCTTGAGCAACTTGACGGCCCGGTCCTTCCGACCGGCCAGCCCCGACCATCGAGCCCTCGTTACCGGATCGGGAAAACGTGTGGCATCGTTGCCGGCCTGGTCGAGAAGGCGCGCCACGCGAGGATCGGCGGCCGACGGTTCGAGCCGCCGCAACACATCCAGCCGCAGCGGGCTCTGCTCGTCGCCGGCGATCGCGATCAAGGTTTCGGTCAATTCCTTGCTTGCGGGAACGTCGCGCAGGATGTTCAAGCACTGCCCGGCGACCGCGGGATTCTTGTCGGTCAAGCCGGCAATGAGTTGCGGCGTGATCTGCTTCCGGCGCTGGTAGAGCCAAGGCACCGGCTGCTCGTCCATGGGAACCGTTTGATCCGGAACGGCAAGCGCAGCAATCTTCCGGCGAACCTCGGCCGGATCGATCGGCTCGGCATCGGTGTCGGTCACGCGGCGGCTGATCGGGCGGGGTGGAATAACTTCATCAGACTTCGTGGGTACGGCTTCGGTGCTCGATTCCGGCGTTTCGTCGACAATCGCGCTCGCCGGTGCGGCCGCCCGCTCGGCCGGAATCTTCTCGGACACATGCTCGACGACCGGCCGTTTGAGGATGACGAAGTCGAGCCGATAAGGTCTGTCGGGCAAAACGACTTTGTCGTCCGTGTCCGGCCCGTCGCCGCCGTTGGGCGGCATCCTATCGGCCATTTGCAGTCTCACGTCTTGCTCGACCATGCCTTGCTTCGCGACTGACACTACGGCCGCCTGCATTCCGGCCGACCATTGCTTTCTCTCTTCATCCCAGATATGCGCGCCTCGTGAGAATCGGAGGGAGTATTCGCCTAGCGCGTCAGTGATGGCGGTGCCCGTGGATACGAGCGTGACCGCGCCGCCGTAAACAGTGACCACCGCTCCCTCGACCGGCGTGCCGTCGGGAGTCTTCACCGTGCCCGTTACGCACCAGGGCCAGCGGCGAGCGGCTTCTTCGGCGTCGAGCGGTCGATCGCGTAGTTCGACCGTGATTTCTCGATTCTTGCCCGCTTCAAGAAGCACCTTAACCGGTCCCCTATCGTTCACGAAATTCGGTTGTCCGAATTGCCAAGGCCGGCGAGCCACTTCGAGTGTGTACTCGCCGGGGGTTAGGTGCTCGAACGTATGGTCGCCGTTCTCGGGTCGAATCGACCACGATCCGCTCCTCCAACTCACGACGGGCAGGCCGTCGGGACGAATGAGACGGATTTCAGGGTGGTCGATCAACCTTGCATTGGACTGGTCGACGACCTTGACCGTCAAGGATGGACCGGCCTGGATGGGAACGGTGACCGTAGTCTGCTCACGATTGCCATCGAGCGCAATCACGTCGCTGATGCCGCAGTCTTCTGCGTCATGGTGTGACGAGCAAGCCGTCACTCGGTATATGCCCGGCGAGAGATCCTTCGCCACCGCACGGTCGTTCGTCGCGAGGTGTTTCACCGGGCGCCAGGTCTTGCCGGTCGCCGAATCACGCCAAACATGGGGCGGCTCGTTGGCGATCGGGCTGGGTGTCGGTTCGGTTGTTGCTTCACCGTCCACTGATTTCCAGAAGGTGATCGAACTCCGTTCGACGGGCTTTCCATCGATGTCCACGATTCGGGCTTCAATCGAGAGTTTGGTGATCGTCGTAACGTTGCCTTCAGTCGTCGTTCGATTTGGTGTCGAAGACGGAACGATATCGGGCGAATTCAATGTCTCGGCTTGCTTCACTTCCGCGAGCGCCCCGGCGACCGGTTTGTTGTCGTTGTCGGTCTGGTCCGACTGCCGCGTCCCGGGAGGATCGGCGGCCGACGGATCGAGTTGTTTGTGCTCGCCCGCCGTGACGGTGACGGTGGCGATTGGCTCGAACGTCGACGACGACCGGTTGGGCTTCACGATGCGCGACACCTGGTACTTGCCCGGCGCTAAGTTGCCGATTCGGAAGCGACCCGCCGCATCAACCGATCGATATTCGATCGACTCGCGGATCTTCTCATGCGTCGGTTCCAGATTCTGGACGACCACTTGGGCGTCGGCCGGGGCCCCTGGCAAGACGCCCGAGATGGTCGCCTCGGGTCGCAAGCCGATCTCCAAGGGCTGGTCTGGTTGCGTGGCCGGACGATCCGCCGGCGACAGAATCAGCCGGCCATGGCCTTCGGCCTGGACGATCAGCGTCCCCTTGGGACCGTCATTCGCCTCACAGAACCAGAACTCGCCGCGCTGATCGGTTGTAGCGCGTTGCACGGCATCGAAACCCATGCTGCCGCGAAGGATACGATCCAAATCGTCCCATTCAATCTGACCCGAACATTCGTCGATGGTGACGCCGTAGTACACCGAAACGCCGGACACCGGTTTGCCCGTCTCGGCATCGACCAGCCGGCCGAGCAGCGGTCGGGCGGGCTCCAACTCGACGCGAGACGGCTCGAGATGGCCCACGGGACGGGCCTTCATCTTGAGTTTTCGCGGCGCGTAGCCTCTGGCGTGGATGTGCGTTTCGTAC
>DOEZ01000312.1 GCA_003532715.1 Planctomycetaceae bacterium | reverse complement strand
CATGCCGCCACCCATGCCACCCATGGGGCCCATGACGCCGCTCATCCCGCCCCCGCCGGATGAATAGGGATAGTCGGGTACGTTGAACACTAGATCACCCACGTCGTACACCTGAAGCACGAATTCCACGGACGGATGAGTGGCAAACGAAGCCGCAGCGGCTCGGCCCTGCGCGGGTTTCGACGCCGTCTGGGCCCACATCTTACCCGCCGCAAATTGCAGCGAGAGCGCGGCCAAAGCCACCGCGACACATCGCACCCACGAAAACGAGAATAGACGTAACATCAACATCGCAATACCTCCTCTCAAGGACACTACTGGGTCATAACCGCCAATTGCGCGAACGCGCGATTGAACGGCCCAAGCAATTTCGGACGATACTGAACGTGCGCGAAGAACTCCTCGGCCTGCTCGCCGCGACATTGCAGCAGGGCTATCCAGGCCTCGGCGCTTCGCTCCTTCGCTATCCGGGCATCCGTCGAGCTCGACGCCTCTCGTGTGACCAACTCGATCAGCGCCCGGGTAATCTCCGGCCCGTTGGCGCGCCCCAACACGAGGGCCGCCGAAAGCCGCACCGACTTGTCCTCGTCCATGAGCAACTTAAGAAGCCGTTCGAGCGACGGCCCCGAAACCGTGCCGGCCACGGCCAGCGCCTCGGCCCGCGTCGCCTCGTCGTGGATCAACGACAGATAGACGCGCATCGCCGTGTCCGTGTCAGCCGTGAACAAACGCCCAACGATGGCGGCCCGAACACTCCGATCGCGGGTGTGAACGAGTAGCCCCGCCATTCGCTCGACGCCCACGATCTGTTCGATCGCCGCTAGACAGTCGTCTCGATTGTCCTTCTGGCGACTCGCTTCAAGAAGATCGGGAATCGACCGGTTGGTGCCGCGAACGGCCAACAGCCGAACGACCGCCCGTCGGCGCTCGTCGGCCGCCGTGCGAAGCTCTTGCAGAAGGCTAGGCTCCAAAGTCCTCCATTCGAGCCCCGACGAATCGGCCAGCTCGCCCGGATCGGCGTCGGCATCGGCGGCCAACCGATCGACGATCTCGTCGATCGTCGCGCGGGGCGATGGAGCCGGCGTGGCCGCGACGGCTGCCACGGCCGATGACGGTGCCTCGCCCATCACCCGGGGAGCACGCGCGGCGAAGATGAATTGCTCATACACGGTCGGAGCCCGAGGGTCCGACGTGGCCGTCTCCTGCCGACGAACCCTCGGCGCGGGCGAGGCCTCGGCAATCTCTTCCGTTGCGTCGGGGGTAACCTCCTCGGGTGTCATATGATCGTCCGGCTCCGATTGCCTCGCCGTCGCCCCATTCATGCCCGAATCATGCCGACTGAAAAGCACCGACACGCCGACGAGGACCATCGCCGACACGGCCAAGCCGGCCGCCCCCGCAACCACGCGCCAACGGTCGGCGAGGGGCTCGCGGACGGCCACCTGCCGTTGCCAAAATCGTTCCAGCCGGGCAAGATGCTCGGCCGACGTCTCGACGCGCAGCGCCTCGCGAATCCTCCGGTCAAGTTCGTCATCGTGGCTATTCGCATCGTTCTGTCTCATTTTCGTTCCGGTCGACTGTAATCGCCCCCGATGAGTCGCGCTATTCGTTTGCGAGCCACATGCAGGCACGCGTGAACGTTGTCTTCGGTGATGTCGAGAACCCTCGCAATCTCGCTCGCCGAAAGCCCCTCGCCAAAGCTCAGGAGGGTCACCTCGCGTTGCCGCCCGGGCAATTGGTCGATGGCCCGGCGAATCTCGTCGTCTAACTCGCCCAGCGCCGCCTGTTCGCTCGGCGGAGCCATTCTCGAAACCGGCTCTTCCAACGGAATCGGTTCGGCATCGCGACGGCGTCGACGGCGATCGCGGTCGACGTTGACCACGATCTTGAGCATCCACGTGCCGAACGAGGCGTCGCCACGGTAGCTTTGCCACTGCCGAAGCACGCGGCAGAGCGATTCCTGAACGACATCCTCGGCCGTGTGCGAATCGCCCGTCAGACGCAGCGCGAACCGAAGGGCCGCCGGCAGATGCTCGACCACCAATCGATCCACGGTGTTTCTGTCGATGGGTCGCGCCATCGGCCGCTGTTCCTTGTCGGTTCCACACAGTTAGACGCGGCGGCAGGCCGTTGCTGAAAAGAAAAAACGCCCCCGCCCGCCGAATTTCAGTCTATCCGAGAAACCAACAAGAGTCTCGCTTCGCAAACCCGTTTCGCGGGCGGCGTCGCGAAATATCGGGGGGTGCCCACACAACCATGCCCCCCTGCCCTGCCCTTCACCCCTTGCGATTCCGCGTTTCACACGGCGTGCGACTGAAACAACCCACTTAGCGCTTCACAGAACACCGTCGCGCTGCCGAACATCAGCGCCGCCACGAACCAAACGCAAAGGAACACCGTGAGCACCCCGAACACCCATCCGCCGAAGAATCGCAGGCGGTCGGCACGGCCGAGAAGCATTCGCTCGGGGTTGATCCGCGCAAGCAGAGCGATTGCACAAAAACCCAGCGGCCAGAAAAGGAAAAGACTCAATACGGCCATGCGCCACGCTCGCCGGGTGAAGTAACTGCCGGTCGTGCGTCGCCGCTCGCGCGATTGTTCGGCCGCCGAAAGGACCGGATCGGCCTCCCTGTCGTGACCGTGAGCACGCGCCGGCCGCGCGGCATCATCCTCGGCATTTTCTCCAACAACCGCGTCGGCTTCTCTCATGCCGCGAGCCAAGGTCACGGAGGCTGCCGCCGCGAACAACCACAACAAGACA
>DOEZ01000314.1 GCA_003532715.1 Planctomycetaceae bacterium | reverse complement strand
GAACCGAGCGACTCGCAGTGCAGGTCGTCGGCCGTGAGAAAAAGGACGTTCAGGGGCTTATTGACGTCGTCGCCGAGGACGGCTGTCGGGACCGACAAGACGACCGCGACCAGACAAGTCGCCAACGCGTTTCCAAATTGACATGTTCTCACGATTGTTCCTTTCCAAGAGACGCGCCATCGGGACGACGGAAACTCAGCTTCCGGCATTATATCTGATTGGCGTCGTTTCTCAACTCGATTTGGCCTTCGGACGAGGCGATGACCACGGCACAGGCCGCATCGCCCGAGATGTTCACCACGGAACGGCACATATCCAAGATCCGGTCGACGCCGAGAATCAGGGCGATTCCCTCGATCGGCACGCCGATGGTTTTCAGCACTAGGGTCAGGGTGATCATGCCGACGCCGGGCACGCCGGCCGCGCCGATCGACGCGAGCGTGGCCGTGAGCACGATGGTCAACTGCTGGCTGAAGCTCAGGTCCATTCCGTACACCTGGGCGATGAACACGGCGGCGACTCCTTGATACAGCGCCGTGCCGTCCATGTTGATCGTCGCGCCCAGCGGCAGCACGAAACTCGATATCTCCTTGGACACGCCCAGGTTCTCTTCGACGCATTCCATGGTGACCGGCAGCGTGGCGGAACTTGAACTGGAACTAAAAGCAATCAGTTGTGCGGGGCGAATGCCTCGGAAGAACTTCTTCAATCCAACGCTGGTGAAGAGCTTCAACGCCGCCGAGTATGTAACAACGAGCTGCAGAATGAGCCCGACAACGACCACGATGGAATACTTCAACAAAGGCGCGAGAATTCCCAAGCCATACTCGCCGATGAAGGAGGCGATCAGGGCGAACACCCCGTAAGGGGCGAACTTCATGATGACATGCACCATCGCGATCATCGCGTCATTGATCCCCTCGAAGAACCGAACGACCGGGGCGGCGCGGTCCGGCGGAATCATGGTGATGGAAACGCCCAGCATTAGGGCGAAAAAGATGATCTGGAGCATTTCGCCCGAAGCCAACGATTCGAGCGGATTTCGCGGAATGATATTGACGAGCGTTTCGGCTATCCCGGGCTTTTCCTTCGCGGTGAGCTCCTCGACCTTCGCGCCGTAATTCTGTCGAAGTTGGTCCTGGGTTTCCTTCGACAATCCTTCACCGGGTTCGAAAAAATTGGCCAGGACCAGGCCGAGGACGATCGCGATTACGGTGGTGCCGAGGTAAAACGCAATGGTTTTTCCACCGATCTTCCCCAGTTTTCGAACGTCGTTCAGGCTCGCCGTGCCGACCAACAGCGACGCGAAAACCAAGGGGACGACGATCATGCTGATCAATCGAATGAACGCCGTGCCGAATGGCTTGACGTATACGGCGAAGAAGTCCGCAAATCCAAATTCACTCGCCAGGATTCCGACGACAATGCCGAGTACAAGACCAATGAATATCTTGGTGTGAAGTTCGAGCTTAGGCCGTCTCATGAGGATGGTCACGGCACGCGCCTCGTGGATTGAACCGAGTGGGACGGCATTTCAGCAAGTGTACACCACCTACCGAATGTACACTACTTGCGCGTGCTCGGATAGGTGGGGATCGGATTGTCGGCCGATCGCGGGGGCATGATCCACGGAGTCGTTTCGTCCCTCATCGGCACGCCGGGAAGTCGGCGGACCGTGGCCGAGCCGGATTCGGAGGAGGAATTCTTGGGCGAAACAGGACTGCCGTCGGCCGTCGCCGAAGATTTCCCAGAGGACGAACCGTCTTCGCTCCGGACGATCGGCACCAAGGGCCGGTCGGCCCGCCAGTCGTTCGATTCGTCTTTCTCGGCCGCCGGTTGCGCTGCGTACTTGAGAATTGGCGACACCTGGGCCGGCCATCTCTCCGAGTAGTGGTTTTCCATCGCCGTGGCCGATGAGGACCCATCGGGGGGTCGGCCCGGGGTAGCGGCCGCGCCAAACACGATCGGCGCTGCCGGCGACGCAACGGCAGGTTGCCGTGGCGTGTTGTTGAGAGCCGCGCCGACCGGCGGCGAACGATCGACCGCCCCACCCATGCCGCTTGGCCTCGCTGAGTCGAGTCGGGAGGAATCGGCGGACGTCGAAGCCGCCTCGTTTCGGCCCGGCTCCATCCGAGTCGCGTCGCGCTGTTCCAGATTCACCGCATCCGGCGAACCTTGCTTCGATGGATCGGAGACCAGTCGCATGGAATCAGCGCCGGACGTCCGTTCCGGCAATCGATACTCGTCATCGCCAGATTCGGTCGAATCAAATGCGCCGAATCCGGAACCGGCGGCGTCGGGCGAGCCGACCGCCAGACTTTCTTTGATCGGCATTCGGCGGCGCACCGACGGCGGGGCCACTTCGCTCAAGTCGACTTCTTCCGGTTCGCGCACAACCGGCAGAGTGGCCGCTTCGGGCAGCGCGGGCGTCGGTGCGACCGATCTGGGCGTCGGCGCCACCATCTCCCAAACGACCGGATATCGGGCCGTGTTGATCGCGATCGCCCCGCCAATCGTGACGACGACCAGAATGGCAACCGCGATTCTAGGCATGATTCGGTCTCCCGATCTCGTGCTCGGTGGGACGACACAAGGAACGGCCTGGCGGGATTCTGGAGTCCGCCGCGCGCAAGAGAGGTTCTTGCCGCATGGGAATCATACACGCCGTATGCGAGGGAGCAAGCGATTTTCGCGACATTCGAGGACGAATGGAGGCTCATGCCGTGTGGGCGCGTCGGTTGCGTAAAGTTTGCCGAAAACCGAATGCCGTCGGCAACCAACGATTGCGCGGAAAGAAAACGGCGAAGCCGCCGTTCAACCCACGGCCCAGCCTCGCCGATCTTGCCCGACGCGAAGATCGATTGCAGTCGTTACGACCGTCTCGACCGACATAGCTTCCAACAGGAGATCAGTGTTGTAGTTCAATTGTCGCGTGTGGAATCGGCGATTTCTCTCGAAGTTGCTCGATGACCCGTCGAGTACGCTGGTTCGGCTCGAACGGTTCGACTAACAAGTCCGTGACATCGACAACCTCAACGTCGGACGACCGATACGTAATCGCCCATTTCGAGACGATCATGTCAACCCCGGCCTTGTCGGCAATCTCCGGCAGCCGGCCTCCAACACGACGCAGAATTTCCTCAACCGACGCCGTGCCGAACCCTTGGTGATGAGCCAGTTTCTGCCGTTGCTTCGCGCGGGCCTCAATCCGCTCGAGAGCCGCGACGTCGCCGCGAGCCTCCGCCTCTCGCCTTTCCTTCTCCCATTGCTCCAATTCCTCGCGGAACATCTTGGATGCCGTGAACGCAACCGCCACCGCCCGCGAGTCAAACGTGCCGACGCGTAGCGTGGCCGCAATGCCGTCTCGGCTTGCCACTGGGTTTGCGTACCCATCAACGGCCAGGGCCGCGATGGCAGCCAGTAGACCGAACGCGGTGCCTGCCGAGGCAACGCGA
Source organism: Planctomycetaceae bacterium (assembly GCA_003532715.1). Classification (GTDB taxonomy): domain Bacteria; phylum Planctomycetota; class Planctomycetia; order Pirellulales; family Thermoguttaceae; genus UBA11386. Next base: position 3,701 of record DOEZ01000314.1, on the reverse strand, counting down.
ATCCAGAACGAGCCTTGGTTCATGACATTTCCTCCTCTTTTTAGAAAACGAAACGGTTTTGGTGCCGGATGGCCAGCATCCAACCATCAAAGTCAACCCGCTGCATCATTCTGGGCGACATTGGCGAACGAACGTAACGCGACTCGTCCGTCAAAATGTTCGTTTTCTTTGTGTTTTTCGTTGAAAACCCGACATATCGACCGAATTGTCCTTGACTACCAAACAGTTGTTTCATATACTTGTTTGAAACGGGCGTTTTATTCTAATTGGCTGGGGGATTGTCATGGCGACCGACGAAACGCGGCAACGAATACTGAATGCCGCCGGAGAGGTATTCGCTGACAAAGGGTTTCAAACGGCGACAATTCGTGAAATCTGCGGTAAGGCCGGCGCGAACCTTGCGGCCGTGAACTACTACTTCGGTGATAAGGAAAAGCTGTACGTCGAGGTCTTCAAAGCGGCCCACCCGGGCATCCCCGAGCCCGGCGCGAACGAGGCGTGGCCAGGGGACGCGCCGCCCGCCGAAAGGCTCAAAGTGTTTATCCGGCAATTGCTCGGGCGGCTATTCCGGACCGATGCTCCGGCCTGGCGAATGCGGCTTTTTCAGCGCGAGGTTCTCGATCCGACGCCGTTTTGCACCGAGATCGTTCAGAAGTACTTTCAGATGAACTTTGCCCAGTTGATGAGCGTTCTTGACGAGTTGCTCCCTCCCGACATGCCGGTTCCTCGTCGCCACCAAGTGGGGTTCAGCATCATCGGTCAGTGCGTACACTTCCGCGCGGCCGGACAAGTCATCGGAATGGTGATTGGCGAGGAAGAGCAGAGCAAGTACCACACCGTGGATCTGTTGGCCGAGCATGTGTCGGGCTTCGTGCTGGCCGCCCTGGGATTGGCATCGCCGCTTGGGCACGCGACAGGTACGGACGGCGACAATCCGGCCACAACCACAATGAAGAACCGGCCGCCACTGGCCGCGCCCCATCGCGGACGCGAGACGGGCGTCGATCAGTTCGGTACGGGATGAGGTGAAACCATGGCGCAAGAGAATAACACACTGGCAAACTTCGCCAGGGGTCTGGTGGCGTTGCTGATTCTGGCCTGCGGCGTCGCCGGAATGGCCGCAATGGTCGTCTATGGGAAGAAGGCATCTCCACTTGTCGAACCCGAGCCGCTTCGTCCGCCCATGGTCGAGGTTGCCTTGGTCGAACCGCAAGAGGAACGACTCGACATCGAAGTCGACGGCGTGGTGGTTCCGCGTCGCGAGATTTCCGTTGCCGCCGAGGTGGGAGGCCGCGTCATCGGCAAGTCGGACGTTTGCCGCGCGGGCAAATTCGTTCGCCAGGGGACGCTCCTGATCGAAATCGACCCTCGGGACCACGATATCGAGAAGCGACGGCTCGAAGAGCAACTAAAGCAGGCGGAGGCGACGCTCGAAGAGCTTCACGTCGAGGAAACAAACACCCAGGAACTCATTAAGCTGGCCGAAGATACTCTCGCACTGAAGCAGCGAGAGATAGCGCGGCTGGAAAAAATCGCCGAACAAGGCAAGGATTACGTCACCGAGTCGCAACTCGATGCCGAGCGGAGTAACGAACTGGGCGCCCGCAACGCATTGGTCACATTGCAGAACCAGTTGCGTTCGATTCAGTCGCGACGCGGCGGGCTCAACGCGGCGCGAGATTTGGTTCGGGCAAACCTGGAAAAGGCCGCATTGAGCCTCGAGCGGACTCGCATCACCGCGCCGATCGACGGGATGATTGTCCGCGATTTCGTCGAGGCTGACGGCTACGTCGCGCCGGGCACCGTGCTGGCGATCATCGAGGACGTGTCGAAGTGCGAGGTTCGCTGCAACCTTCGCATGGACCAGCTCTATTGGATTTGGAACCAAGAGCGGCCGAACGGTTCGACGCCGCCGGTGCCGGGTGACGGGCAGGACTATCTGCTGCCGCCCACCGAGAGCACGGTAATCTACAGACTCGGCGAACACGAGTATACTTGGAACGGCATTCTCGCGAGATACGACGGCATCGGACTCGACGAGACGACTCGCACCGTCCCCTGCATCGTCGTCGTCGACAAACCCAACGAGGTGCGCCGGCAGGGCGCGGCCGACGCGAGCCCGGTTCGCGGCCCGCGAGCCTTGGTCCGCGGAATGTACGTCAAGGTCGTCGCGCACGCCCAACTCGACACGGAATTACTTCGCGTTCCGGAACGAGCCGTGCAGCCCGGCGAACGCGGCAACCGCGCCTGGCGCGTGCGCCCCGACACGTCCGGTTCGGCCGAGCCCAACGAGGGGCTTCTCGAAGAGGTTGCCGTGAAGGTAATCAGCGTGATGGGCGACGACGCGCTCGTTCGCGTGGTCGACGGCAACCTGGCGCCAGGCGACCACGTGGTTGTCTCGCCCATGGTGTCGGCCGACGAAGGAATGAGAGTGCGAGTGGTAGTCGAATCGGAGAAAAGTCGATGAAATCGCTGATCCGCTGGACCATCACGAACACGCCGGCGATGAACACGCTGATGATCGCCATTCTGGCGGTCGGACTCGCCAGCCTGATGGCGATGCGCCGCGAGGTGTTTCCCGAGTTCGATCTCGACTACATCACGATCACCGTCCCCTATCCGGGGGCGAGCCCCGAGGAGGTCGAGGAGGGCATTTGCCAGAAGATCGAAGAGGCAGTGCGGTCGCGCGACGGCATCAAGAAGATCATGTCCACGGCTCGCGAGGGTGTGGGCATCGTGGTCCTCGAACTCTATTCGAGCGTGCCCGACGTGCAGAAGGTCCTCAACGAGATCCGCTCCGACGTCGATCGCATTCCGAGCCTTCCCGAGTTGGCCGAGGACGCCGAAATCGAGCAGATTCTGATCCGGCGGCCGGCCATTCGCGTCGGCGTGATGGGACCGGACGACGAGAGCCCCGAGGCCGAGATACGGCTCCGCGACATCGCCGAGCAGATTCGCGATGAACTGCTGCAATTGCCAAGTCTCTCGCAAGTCGAACTGGTTGGCGTTCGCGACTACCAGATCGACATCGAGATATCCGAGGAGGCCCTGCGCAAGTACGGGCTGACCTTGCAACAGGTTGCGCGGGTCGTCCGCCGCGAGAACATCGAAATGCCCGGCGGAAACATGAAGACCGATTCGCAGGAAATCCTGCTGCGAGGCAAGAACAAGCGTCTGCTGGGCCCCGAAATCGCCAAGATTCCATTGGTCACCCAGCCCGACGGCGTCGTGCTCACCGTTGGCGACTTGGGCGTCGTCCGCGACGAATTCGTCGACACGACGGCCATTCACCGGATCAACGGCAAACCCGGCATGGTCATCGCCGTGCAGAAGACATCGAGCGAGGACCTTCTGCAAATCGTCGATGAGGTCAAGCAGTTTCTGAAGGAAGCGAATAGGGCGGGGGGATACACTTTGCCGCCGGGCTACTCGCTGGTGACCTACGACGATAACTCGATCATGGTCCACGACCGCATCAACCTGCTGGCCAAGAACGGCGTTCAGGGTTTCCTTCTGGTGCTGGTGATACTGACCGTGTTTCTCGAACTGCGGTTGGCCGCATGGGTCGCGCTGGGCATTCCGATTTCGATCCTCGGCGGCACGGCCATCATGTTGGGGATGGACCAAACGCTCAACATGCTTTCGCTGTTCGCCTTCCTCATGGTGCTCGGCATGTTGGTCGACGACGCCATCGTCGTGGT
>DOEZ01000554.1 GCA_003532715.1 Planctomycetaceae bacterium | reverse complement strand
CGGTAATAAACCCCTTGCGGTACGCAACCTCCTCGATGCAGCCGATCTTTCGCCCCTGCCGAGCTTCGACGGCGCGCACGACGGTGGCCGCGTCGTGGAGCGACGACTCGGTGCCCATATCGAACCAGACAAACCCACGGCCGAGCAATTCGACACGGAGCTGGGATTCCCGCAGATAAGCCTGATTGAGATCCGTGATTTCCAACTCACCCCGTGCCGACGGCCGCAAGTCGCGCGCGAAATCAACGACCCGATTGTCGTAGAAGTAAAGCCCCGCGATCGCGTGTTGTGCTTGCGTGTGGACGGGCTTCTCCTCGATCGACACAACCCGACCTTCGTCATCGAACTCAACGACGCCGTAACACCGCGGATCCTTGACGCGGCAGGCGAAGGTGGTGGCGCCGACGGCACGGCTTGTCGCCTGGTCGAGCTTGGCTTGAAGTCCCCGGCCGTGAAACACATTATCGCCCAGAATCAAGGCGACCGAGTCGTTGCCGATGAACTCGCGGCCGATAAGAAATGCCTGGGCCAGACCCTTGGGCTCAGATTGAATGGCGTAGCGGATCGAAATGCCCCATTGACTGCCGTCCCCCAGAAGACGCCGAAAGCTCTCGGCGTCGCGCGGGGTCGTGATGAGCAATAGGTCGCGAATACCCGCCAAGAGAAGCACCGACAAGGGGTAGTAGATCATCGGTTTGTCATGGACCGGCAACAACTGTTTACCGATCGCCAGCGTGGCGGGATACAAACGGCTTCCCGTGCCGCCGGCCAAAATCATGCCTTTGGAGAAATGGCTCATCGAGGTCATCTGGGCATCCGTCCAAATCTCCGCACGGAGGTCATTTGCGCGTGTCTGCTCATCATTAGCGGCATGGGCGTCGACCATACCATGCGGCCGGAGGTCCTCGGGCCGCAGTTTGGCGCCAGGATTGACCACATCCTCATGCGCTCCGACTGGTGGCCGCGACGGTGTTGGGTTGGGCCCGACATGGGTTCCGACCACTTGCCGGTCGTGGCGGACCTGATCCGCGTGACCCCAACCGGCCGACCGTGAGGCGCCTAAGAGGCCGTTGGGCTGATTGTCTTCGAGTTGACGCAACCGCAAACGGGCTCAAATGCCGCGACGACAATCGTCGAACCTGTTTTTGCCAAGCTACGAAAGGTTGTTTGTCAGCGACGACTCGCCCACACGACACTGCTCACGGGTAAACACCCGGATAATCCGTGGTCGGGATCTCGTGAACCCGATGCATCCATGTATTCGACCTGGCCCACACAAAGTCATTTCTGCTTTCGGTAACGGAGTACTTCCTGCAGGTTCTTGAGATTCGACAAGAACGTGTCGGCTTTTGAGATGTACGGTATGTGCGAAGCCCGAATCGCCTCGTCAAGCTGGCTCTCGGACAGGTCAAACTCTTTCCTAATCTGTTCGCGGATACTGGCCTCATTCTCCTGTAAGTGGTCGACTTGTTGCTGAATTCGAACCAACGCATCTTCTCGGGACAGTTGTCGGTCACGGACGAGGCTGGAAAGCTTTGCCGTCAATTCAGTGACCCCGAAGTGCTTCAGCTTCAAGTATTCCTTTGCATCACTCATCCTGCAGTCGGCGTGCTGTTCCCCAACAGATCCTCTCCAATCCACGTTCCTTGCCAGTTCCTCTTTGAACTCCTCTTCTTTCCATGGAACATAACTGGGCAATTGTAGATAGACGACAGTTCGCCGCAGATGCCAAAGCGCCCGCTTGAACTGACTCATATACATGAACCCGGCGAGTTCTTTCTTCGAGGCAACAGTTCCGCCAACGTTCTGGAAATAGCCGGACGAGCAGGTGAAGTACTCCTTTGGAGAACTTGCTTCGGTTCGGTTGGATTGGCCGGTGACGACGAGCTTGATCCCATAACACTTGGCCATGCGGTACAAAGCACTGCGAATGCCGACATTGTATACCGAGCAGAATTCACCCGCCGTAAGAACACAGTGCCTATAGAGTCTGTGAAGATCGCCAGGAGGAGCATGCACGACAACATGTCCAATCCCAAGCGCATTGACCGTGCTGCTGATATTATGCAGGGCCGTTTCTGTCAGAAACCCGTTATCAAACGTGCATGCGAGAGGACGCATGTTGTGTTTCTTCAAGATGTACGCGGCATAAACAGAATCCTTCCCCCCGCTAAGCCCGATAAGGCAATCATACGGGTACAGTTTTCCTCGGTATGCGCCAAGTATGCCCTCAAGCTGTGCGGCCTGTTTCGCGAAATCGAGACTGTCCCATTTGCGCTTCCAGCGGCGGCAGTAATTGCATTGACCCGACTCATCGTATTCAATGCCGGGATACTCCGCTGGTAAGATACACTCGCTACACCGTTGGCTTTGTCTCGCGTCGTGATGGCCAAGGTTCACGGACACACCTACTCCATCCGACTGCGCGACTGGCTTGGGCGCGTCGCCGTGTTCTTGCTGATGATACATCGTAACTCTCCGTGAAAGAAGCGACTCTCGGCCACCGTTGGAATAGGATACCTAATCGAGAAATAGACTTAACGGCTGGAACACGCATCCCGATTCGGGACGGGACGCCGCCCGACACAAACGGTGCGTCCTCTGGCTATCTTCGATTTGTGTAGAATCGAAACGATGTTACAGAATCTCCAGAACGCATCTCTACCAGAATAGACGTTCACTTATGCGATTTGAAAACCCAAATGGAAGAAGTCCTTAGCATAGGAATCCCAAGCTTCAGCTTCTTCCATTGTAACAGGCCGACGAAGCGAAAGCAACCACGGATGCCGGTCTCTGTAGGGACGTTCAGCCTTTTCCAACCAAAATCCGGGCAATCCGCTCCGCGGCATGGCCGTCCCACAACTCGGGACATGTGCCTTGCTTGTAGGTTCCGTCGAGCACCGCTTCGAGCAGCGTTCGCAACTTTTCGGCATCGTTGCCCACAAGCGTGCTCGTTCCTTGGTCGACCGTGATGGGCCGCTCGGTGTTGGGCCTCGCCGTGAGGCAGGGAATACCCAGAACCGTTGACTCCTCCTGCAAGCCCCCCGAGTCGGTCACGATCACCTTGGCCTGACTGGTGAGAGCCAGAAACTCGAGATACCCCAGCGGATCGGTCTGGATCACGCCCCGTGCGGCTTGCATTTTGTCGGCCAGCCCGAAACGCTTGATTCGCTCTTGGGTCCGCGGATGAATCGGAAAAACGACGGGCAGCCGCCGCGACACGTCAACCAACACGTCGAGCATCGGGCCGAGCGTTTCGGCTGAATCGACATTGGCCGGCCGATGGAGCGTGACCACGGCGTATTGGCCCGGCTTGACGCCGAGTTGGCTCAAGGTGTCGCATTGCCTCGCCGTCGGGAGCATGAACTTGAGCGTGTCGATCATCACGTTGCCGACCATGTGGATCTTCTCTTCCGCAACGCCTTCGGCCCGCAGGTGCCGCAGGCCCGACTCCTCGGTGACGAAGAGCAGGTCGCAGATCGAGTCGGTGAGCTTCCGGTTGATCTCCTCGGGCATCGTCATGTCGAAGGAGCGCAGCCCCGCTTCCACGTGCGCCACCGGAACCAGCAGCTTCTTGGCCGTCAGGCTGCACGCGACGGTGGAGTTCACATCGCCGAAGACCACGACCAGATCGGGTCTCTCGGCAAGGACCACCTTTTCGAATTCGACCATGATCCGGGCCGTCTGCTCGGCGTGCGAGCCCGAGCCGGTGCCGAGAAAATGGTGCGGCTGCGGCAGCTCCAGATCCTCGAAGAACGCCTGGGACATCACATAATCATAGTGCTGGCCCGTGTGGACGATCAGCGGATTGAGTTCCTTGGCCTTGACCATCTCGAAGTACAGCGGGGCCATCTTCATGAAGTTCGGTCGCGCTCCGACGACCAGCAAGACCTTGGGCATGTCAATGTTCTCCTTCCGTATTGAGGACCGCGTCGTAAATCGCCAGCAGTCGCTCGCTCTCTTTTTCCCAGTTATATTTCTCCAGTACGGCCCGTCGGCCGTTTTCTCCCATCTGTCGGGCCTCCTGCGGATGCTCGATGAGGTACGCCATCGCCCGGGCGATCTCCTCGGGCTTCGACGGATCGACGATGAGCCCGCAACGGTATGGCTCGACTACTTCCCGATAGAGCGGGAAGTTCGACGCGATTACCGGCAGGCTTACCAGCATATAGTCGAACAGCTTGTTCGGCAGGCAACTCGTGTTGTTCGAGTACGGCAGGTACGTGATGACGCCCATCGACGCCTGCGATGAGAGCCGCTCTTTTTCCTCGTACGGCACCCAGGCGACAAATTTCACGTTCGCCTCGATGCCATTCCGAACCGCCAGGTCCTTCAACTCCTGCTCGAACGATTGCGGGCGGCACGAGCCGACCAGGTACAGCTCCCAGCTCGGGTGCTGCCTCGCCGCCAGGCTGAAGGCCTCGACCACTTCGACGAGTCCGCGAATCGGCGACATCCCGCCGAGATAGATGATCTTCTCCTGCGGGTCCCGTTCGAATGTCTTGGACAATTCAATGATCGGATAGTTCTCGATCCGGCCCGAGCGGACCTTCATCTTCTGATAGCGGGCGCCCACGAACGGCGTCGTGTAGATCACATAATCGAAGCACCGGACCACCGCCCGCTCGAAGAGATCGAAAGACCTGCTGATAACCCGCCGGACGGGCTTGGCAAGATAATACTTGTCGAGGATGGCGTTGGGATAGTGCTCGTGGACGTCCCAGATTACCTTCTTGCCCCGCAGCTTCAGGAGCAGGCCCACGATTATCAGCTCGGGATCGTGGAAGTGGTAAACATCAGCGTCTTCCCGGACCGCCAGGCAATAGAGCCGCCAGAGGACCCTGGTCATTCGGTGCAACCGGTTCTTAGGCTTCGGCAGCGGGACAACGCGCACGCCGGAGACCGTCTCTTCCTTATCGTGCCGGGCGATGAGCACCACCTCGTAGCCGGCCCTGGCCAGGCTGCACGCCTCCTTGTGGAAGACCCGGCCGTCAAAGGGAATGTGCACCGAGGTCAGCACACAAACCTTGGCCCGACGTTGTTTCGTTGCATCACTCATCAAGACCCTGTTCCATTCCCTCGCACAGTCCACCGGCGTATCCGTCGTTTGTAGTGACGCCGTGAGGCG
>DOEZ01000557.1 GCA_003532715.1 Planctomycetaceae bacterium | reverse complement strand
ACGACGACATGACATTCTTGCTTCGAGCGCGCGGCGCGCTCGAAACGGCCGGCTACGGCGTCCTTGCGGCGACCGACGGCGAATCTGCGCTGACCGAAGCCCGATCGAACCAGCCCGACGTGGTTCTTGTCGACAGCCGCCTTCCGAGCCTCGACGGCCTTGCCCTCCTGGCGCGTCTCCGCGACGATCCGCTGACCGCCGACATCCCGGTGCTGTTTGCCTCGACCCGTTCGAGCGACCATTCGCGGGCCTTGGACGAGGGCGCGCGGATCGTTCTCGGCAAGCCGGTCGCCCCTTCGATGCTCGTGGACGTGCTGGCCCGGGTGGTCGACCCGCCTTGTGTCGAAGCGCCGCACGCCAAAGGCGATCCGCTCCCCGAAAGCCTGGACCTGCTCGTCGGTTCGCGCTGAACCGTGTCATTCCCCCAGGTTTTTTGCGTCAAGATTCCGAAAAAAATCCCCCGAAATGATTGCCTAGCCGGTTGACACGCTCGCCAGACCTCGGTTATGATTCCCCATGCAGGTGGGGTGGATTCACCAGGGTAGAATGGGGAAGCGATCAATGAAGTTGTCGCGAACGGTGGCTTACGCGGTTCAAGCGAGCCTTCATCTGGCCGAATCGCGGGACGACCGACCTGTTCCTTGCAGCCAACTCGCTTCGGCCGGAAAGATGCCCGAGCGATTCTTGCTCCAAATCCTGCGGCATCTCGTCGCGCGTGGAATTCTCTCGTCATCGCGAGGGATCGACGGCGGATACCGACTCGATCGCCCGCCCGAAGACATTTCGTTGCTCGAAGTGATCGAGGCGATCGACGGACCCATGGTCACGACGGTGCCCCTGGGCGACGGCCTCTCGGACGGGGCAAAGAACCGACTTCACGCGGCAATCAACGACGTCACCGAACACTCGCGCCGCCACCTGGCCTCGATCAAGCTGACCCATCTCTTGCCCAAGCGCAAGACCCGCAACTGAGAACGCGCCGACAATAGACCCCGGTTTCGCCCGTCCCGGATCTTCGTCGGCGCCATCTTGTCCGTCCTTGCCGACACCTATCTTGCCCGTTCTTGCTTGCGCCAGCTTGCACCTTGCCGGCCGTTCAACCTCCTTCAAAGGGTGCCATGGACGGCTTGCCCGTCCTTGCCTTCCTGCGGGCCCAAATCCACCGGCCTCGTCCCACCTCTTCGTGCCTTTGTACCTCCGTGCGCGATCCCCGTCTGCGAGTGAGCAAAAAACACTCTCACAAAGCCACGGAGACACAAAGGACGATCACCTTGAAGTGCTTTCAGAGTTCTTGCCTTCGCCCCCAAGTGCATTCGCCGTACTCCGTCCCGGAGGGACGCCTGATAATAGCCCAGCAGTTCACTGCTGGGAACATGGACAACGATGGTCGTTTGCGTCCCGGAGGGACGCACGAATTGGGCATTCCGAAGCGACTCTTCCATCGTCCCTACGGGACGAAACAACATATTTGTTTCCTCCGACCCGGCGATGAATCGCCGGACTACTTTCGCACCGACCCTACGGGTCGAAGTCAACAAGCCTACGGGTCGAAACCGATCAACAAGCCTGAAAGGCTGCAACTAAGTAGCCCAGGGCAACGCCCTGGCGACCGCACCCATCCAATCCAACGTCCGCTCTGAAAGGGCCAAACAGGTCCAGTCTTGCCCCCGTCAGATCAACCACCAGGGCGTTGCCCTGGGCTACGAAGTAATGGCTCTTCGCGCCGACGTTGCGAAGAGTCAATGGCCCAGCAAACCGGACCTTGTGGCGAAGGGAATCGGACCGAACGCGGGACGAGATTCTCTCAGGCGAAGACAATCGAAAGCTTGCTTCCTCACAGCCTGTCACCCCTTTGCTCCTCCCACCAGATCTGCTTTCAATTGTCCGAATAGGCTCTCGTATTCTCTCATATTCTCGCGGTCCGGTTCGCGCGACTTAACCGGCACGCTCCGGAATTCCTCTTCGTCGCGGGTGGTCACGATGAACCGAACTTGAACGTCGCGACCCTTCGGTCCACCTCCCTTTTTCTTGCGCACCACGCGTGCGCTGTTCACTTCTGATTTGTCGACACTCCAAGACCGCAAGAGACTCGAAAACACAACGTCGTTTGGTCCAACCTCGACCCTATAGTAGGAACTGTACGGGCCAACAATGATGCCCCTAACCACGATGAGCGAGAGAATCACCAGAACTATCCCCGCGATGGCACATCCAACAGGATGGCTACGCGGCGACATGTCAATGTCCGACCGCGCGTGAAGTTGTCGGCATACGAACAAGGAATAAGCGACAGGCAGCAGTACGAACAGTATTACCCCCGTCGCCGTGGCGGCCTCGTCGCCCAAGGAGCCGATCACGTAGACTCTCGCGCCGTTAGAGAGCTTATCAATTCGCGGCACTTTCTCGTCCGGGAAGAGCCGGCCAACCCAGATCATTGCGGCAATAATGGTCGCCCAACTGATTATGCCAAATGCGAACGCCTGAAAATTGAGTTTTACCATCGGCGGCGGACTCAAAGCGGTCGCGGGTCTTTGTTCCTTCCCATGCATCTTTCCGAGCGGCGTCTTCCGATGGCGGCCGCATGGACGTGGCGACTAATCGGTGGCCCAACTCGCCGTAACGCCCGACCCCGTTCGATATGCTCCCCGTTTGATGGGACGTCTCCATCCTTCTACCCGCGAACCGGACGAATGTCAACCCACCGTGTCGAAATCGGCAAGCTTCAGCCTTTCCAATCGGCCGCGATCAACAAGCCTGAAAGGCTGCAACTAAGTAGCCCAG
>DOEZ01000576.1 GCA_003532715.1 Planctomycetaceae bacterium | reverse complement strand
GAGGACTTACGTCCATCGGGCAACGTACCGTTGAGTTGGATGTGCCACGCCTTGTCTTTCTTGCTCCAGACCCCCTCGCCGAATCCGCCGTCGGAGTCGAACACCCAGGATCGAATGCGCTTGGCGGCCGGATCCCAGCCGATGATCTGCACGCCGGCCATTTCGATCTGGTCGCGCACCGCAAGCGTGAACCAGCGGATCATGAAGTTCTGGTTTCTCGTCCACTGACAGTGCGTATCGATGCGGCTCTGTTCGTCCTGATCGACCCACTCGCCGATCATCCACTCCAGTTCCTTGAGTTGTCCGTGACGCGGCGGAGCGACAGGCGTTTCCTCCTCCGTCACGCGGTCCAACAACCACTGACCGTCGCGCTTGAGGTAAACAGCCGTGTACTCGGTCTCCTCGGTCTCCTCGGTCCCCTCATCCGGCCGGACGACCGCCGCCACGCCATGCTCGACGGCCACGTTGGGCGAGACAAACTGAATGGAATCCGTTCTGGCCTCCAACTTGGAGCCCTTGGCCTCGGCGAAGATCGCGGCAAATTGTTGCTCGATCGCTTCCCGACCAACGATCTGCTCGCCGGTCAAGGGATTCGTGTAGACGGCCTCCGGCGACCAGAGAGCCGCCAGGGCCTTTGCATCGCCCTGGTTGTACGCCGTGACGTAAGAGGCCACGGCCTTGTGGATCGCTGCCTCGTCCGCGGCTTGACGGTCGGTTTCGGCCCCAAGTACCGGCATCAGACCACAGACCATCATTACGGCGGTCAATCCCGTTAGCACTAGGTTTCTCATCTATTCATCTCCTTCGCGCTCGAGTTCGCTTCCCACGGACCAGATACGAATTCGCCGAAAATTGTTTGAAACGCCCACTTTGCTTCGCCATCAAAACCTTCCGCTCACCCGGCTGACCGGCCCGGCCACGAAACCCGGATTGCGGCGGAGCGCCTCGAGGGTAGCGATTCGGCTGTCGCGCCCGGGCACGACGACGCTCAACGGGGGGCTCATGACGCCCGGCCCAGGAATCAGGCGAACCTCCCAAAGGTTGGTGAGTCCGGCCTGAACGCCCTGCATCTGAAGCTGCATCATGGCGATTTGCTGATTCATGAGCCGATCCTGCTGATACGCTTGGGCTTGCGACTGCAACAGGAAGCTCTCGTGCTCCCGCTGGAGTCGATCCTTCTCGGCGGCGAGCCACCGCTGCCAGCCGGGCTGAAGGATATTCACGTCGCCGCTCGACAGAAGGAAGAACGGAACACCATACTCGTCGCCATTCTCCAATTCCAGCATCACGCCTTCGCAGGTGAAGGTGCGCGGCTCGCCTCGGAGCGTCATCACCCACGATTCCAGCCCACGCTGGTCCTTGATTTCGGTCTTCTCGAAGTGCGAGACGATCTTCGGAAGCATCTTCTGATACACCTCGGGCAGGTTATCGAATCGCCGGTCGTTCACGAAGATGGTTCCGCGGCGGCGCTGGATCGTGACGTCGCGACGGCCAAAATCGACGACCTTGCCGACCACTTCGAGTCCCGAAGCGAGTGTCCACGTTTGTTTCGCGTCGGCCGATCGGCGAAACAACTCGTTCGCCTCCTTCGACTTGAGGTAACCGCGGTCGTTTTCCGAAAGCTTGTCGACCGGGACGGCCACCAGGCTGTTGTCCTTCTTCTTCAGGACTACCGTCGTCTCGCTGAAAGCGATCAGGTCGGCCTCGACCTGATAGTTGCCCGTCGAGTCGGTCCACGTTCTGCCGTCGGCCGCAACGTGCCATCCCGGCAAGAGTGCCAAAAAACTTAGAACGAGAAGGCGCCGCGGCATGGGACTAGTCTCCCTTGAAGAAGGTGCATGGGACGGCAAATCAACAACGACTCCCGCCCGACCGCCCGGTCGAACGAGCGCCCGTGTCGCCCTCACTATGATAGGCCAGACATGGGGGCCCGGCAAGTAGTAGGGGGAGCACGCCATCTTCGCCGATTCGTTGGTTTTGACCCGCCGCAAACCGCGGCGGGAACCGCCTCCTGGTCGGCAACCCCCTAATCGGCCTTGGCCATTTCGCCGCCCAGATAGTCGAGCGCCATCTTCAGAACGCGATCGGCCGCGACCGGATCTTCGAGCGTTTCCTCGGGGCCGGTTTCCTTGGCTGGGTCGGACGATTGGGCGTCGGCGGCGGGCGGCTCGACCTTGTCGGGCGATTCTGTTCGCTCCGGCGAACCGTTGGAGTGGATAATGTCGCGACGGCGACGTTCGACGATCAGCGCCACGAGTTCCCTCGACGACAACTCGACCCGATGGCCCTCGTTGGGCGTCACGCCCCAGTCGTCCTCGTCGGTGGCATTGGGAAATCGGTGGATGTTCTTGCCGCTTGGTCGGCAATAGGAGGCAGTGGTCAGCTTCAACGCGCTGTTGCCGTGTTCAAGCGGAATGACGTTTTGCACGCTCCCCTTGCCCCAGGTCCGTTCGCCCATCACCACGGCCCGCTTGTGGTCCTGAAGACATGCCGCGACGATTTCGGCCGCGCTGGCGGTGAACCGATTCACGAGGATGACCATCGGAAAGCCGGAGAACGTGTTCGCCTCGCGCGCCTCCCACACCCGTTCGGTCACGTTCCGGCCGCTCGTGCTGACGATTCGACCCTTTTCGACGAACATATCGCTCACTTCGATGGCCGAACTGAGCAGCCCGCCCGGATTGGAACGCAGATCGAGAATCAGGCCGTTGAGGTTCTGCTTCTTGAGCGAACTGACGGCTTGGCGCAGTTCGTCGGCCGTGCTCCGACTGAAGGCCGTGACGCGGATGTAGCCGATGCCCTTCTTCCGGTCGTACATGAAGTCCCAGGCATCGTCCTTCGCGCGGCGGTCGCCCAACACGGTATCGAGCTGGATCCGCTGCCGTTTGACGGTGATCTTCTCGGGCTGCGAACGACCCGGGTGGACGACGGTCAAAACGACGTCTTCGCCCGTCTTGCCCTTGAGCATGCGAACGGACTCGGTCAGTCCCAGGTTTTTGGTCGGCTTGCCGTCGATTTCAACGATCCGGTCGCCGGCAAGGATGCCGGCGCGATAGGCGGGCGTATTGACCAACGGGCTGAGCACCTGGAGTTGACCTCCCTCGATCGTCACCTGGATCCCGATGCCGCCAAACTGGCTCTCCATGCTCGTGCGAAACTGATCGAGTTCATCGCGAGCGATGTAATCGGAATAAGGGTCGAGCTTCCGAAGGATTCCGTCGATGGCCGCTTCAATGAGTTCCCGGCGGCTGATCCCCGTCACGTAATTGCGCTCGACCTGGTCGAGCGTGTCGACCAGCATCCGCTGAAGCTCGTATTCATCCTCGACGTCGACCTTTGGCGACGGCCTCTCGCCGCCGCCTCGATTCGGTTCCGAGGCCCATGTCGGGACGATCAGCGCCAACACGAGGAGCAACGGACGGCAGCCGCATGGCGGAATAAACGCCGTGCGCGGCGCGTCGCGTCGCGCGGCGTTCTCGCTCTCGACGGGCCCGGTGTGGTCAACTTGGTTGCAGTCTACTGGCGGTTTCATGGAACGGTGTGTGAAAACAGGTTGCTTCGGGAAGCGTATCGCCCCATCCGCGGTCTACGGAAAATAGGTCAACAGCCAGCGAGTGAGGTGGAAGAAGACGGGGGCGGCGAAGCAAATCGAGTCGATTCGGTCGAGCACTCCGCCGTGGCCTTCCACCAGGGTGCCGAAGTCCTGAACGCCTCGGTCGCGTTTGATGGCCGACATGGTTAGTCCGCCGGCGAAGCCCATCAGGGCGATCACGGCCGACAGGAGGGCCGCCAGCCAGAAATATCCGCCCGGGAACGGCGTGGCCCACCAGAGGACCGCACCGAGCAGCGAAGTGCTGATCGTTCCCCCCAGTAATCCTTCCCAGGTGCGGCTGGGGCTGATGGTCGGCACGATGACGTGGCGGCTGGGGATCTGGGCCCAGGCATATTGCAGCACGTCGCTAAGTTGGACCATAACCACGAAAAAAAGCAGCAAGCCCGTGCTATTGATTGGCCGCTCGACCGTTCCCAGCGTCAACAGCGCGGGAGCATAGCTCAGACAGTAGACGCAGATCAGCAGCCCGGCCTGTATCTTGGCCGTCCGTTCCAGGAATCGCTTGTGATCTCCGTCCATGGCGATGCGAGCCGGAATGAAGAGGAACGCATAGACGGGGATCGCGATGCTGTAAAGCTGATACTCGCCCATGCCGACCAGCACGAACTGCAAGGGGGTGAATAAGAAGAAGACCCAGAACAGCGTGCGATGGTCGCCGGGACGCGTGGGAGTGAGCGTGATAAACTCACGCAATGCCCAGAAGGCGAGCAGGCCGAACAGGATGGTCGTGACAACCGGGCCGAGCAACAACGCAGCGGCCAACGTCGAAAACAGGATCCACCAGGCGCGCACGCGAAGGCGAAATGTCTCGAGGATGGCCGGGTTGATCGACGCCTCGGTCTGGCGTTTGAGCGCGCGCAGCGCGAACGTCGCCGCCCCGAGCAGCACCAGCACTCCCACCATCAAACCGAGTGTTCCTGGGTCGTCCATCCTTCTTTGAGTCTCAATACGGATTGTCGCGCGCGGGCGAGAAATTCGGCTTTCGGTTCACCCGCCTCGAGCCAAATCGGCGGCCCAAACGTGATGCAGGTCAACAGCGGAACCGGCAAAACCTGTCCGCGCGGCAGAATACGGTTCATGTTGTCGATATAAACGGGAATGGCCTCCAGGTCGGGCCGCTTCTTGCAAAGGTAGTACAAGCCGCTCTTGAATTCTCCCATCTCCCGGCCCGAACTGCGACCTCCCTCCGGAAAGACGATCAACGAGTCGCGATTGCCGATCTCGCGGATCATCAGGTCAATCGGGCTTTCGTGAACTTTGATTTCCTTGCGATCGATCAGCAGCGCGTTGAACACCTTCGTAGCGCAATACCTCCGAATGGGGCCGGCCGTCCAGTAGTCCTTCGCGCCGACCGGCCGTGTACGCGCGCGAACTTCCGCCGGCAACGCCGACCAAAGCACCAATGCGTCCAAATGGCTCGTGTGATTGGCAAAGTAAACACGCTGGCACGTGTCGGGCTGGCAATCGACCCATCGGACACTCGCGCCGCTAAGCACCCTGGCAATCAGTGCCAGTATATTGATCGTGATGGTGGTTTCCATTCGTCGTGACGCAAATGCCCGTTGTTGGACGCCGGGCTCAACTTCCCTTGTCGCCTGTTCCTCCCCGATTCACCAAAGTTCCATCCTACCGCCCGTCTTCGTAAAACGGAACCCCAACCGGAGACTGTACATCTATCGGGGGGACGATTCCGGTTCAGGCGTCAAACCCCGGATTTCGGGGTCTCCCAGGGAATCAAAAGAACTTAAACCGGCCCCGATTGTCGAGCCATCGCGAGTCGAGCCGTGGAGAGTCGAGCCGTCGAGAGTCGTCGCGACTCGCCCGGTTCGCCTCAAGACGAGCAACGTGGCGTCGTCCGACAACTCCCCGCGAGAGAACTCGCGAATCTCATCGAGGATCCCTTGGCACGCGTCCTCCTTCTGGTCCGCGGTGCGCAGTTGCAGGAACGCCTTGAAACGCTCCTCGCCGTAGAACTTCCCGTCGGCCGACATGGCCTCGGTCACGCCGTCGGTGTAGAGGATCAACTGGTCGTTCGGTTCGAGCCGGCATCGGGCGTCTTCGAAGACCGCGTCGGCGAACGGAGCCACCAGGGGGCCGGTCGGTTCGAGCGAGTCCAACCGGCCGCTCTCTCGCAGAACATAGGGCGGAACGTGACCCGCGTTGGCGTAGGTCAACTCGCCCGATTCGACGTTGTAGTAGCCCAAAAACAGGGTGACGAACATCTCGTTTTCGTTCTCGCTCGCCAACGAACGGTTGACCTCGGCGATAACCTCGCCGGGCGTCTTGTCCGGCGCGGCGAACAGTCGAAGCGTCGTCCGAGTGACGGCCATGTAGATGGCCGCCGGGATGCCCTTGCCCGACACGTCGGCCATGACGACCGCAAGCGTTCGCCGATCGACCATGAAGAAATCGAAGAAATCGCCGGCA